>JAAZPN010000019.1 GCA_012797215.1 Chloroflexota bacterium
GCGGAATTGATTTCGCGGAAATCAGCCGCTTCCTGCTGCGGGTTCTCGCGCTCTACCTCGGGTCAGCTCTCCTGGATGTCATCCAGGGTTTCATGATGACCTCCATTTCCGCTGATATTACCTACCGCTTCCGCAAGGAAATCGCGGAGAAGATTAACCGCCTGCCCTTAAGCTTCTTTGACCACATCACCCACGGCGAAGTGCTCTCGCGCATCACCAACGATGTGGATACCATCAGCCAGCCGCTGAACCAGAGCCTTTCACAGATGATTACCTCACTGGTGAGCGTCATCGGCATTCTGATTATGATGTTCACCATCAATGTGCAGATGACCCTTATCGCGCTGACCATCGTGCCGCTTTCGCTTTTGATTATCCGCTATGTGGTCAAACACTCACAGCGGTATTTCCGCAAGCAGCAGGAATACCTCGGGCATGTCAACGGACACATTGAGGAAGTTTACAGCGGTCACATTGTCATCAAAGCCTTTAATGGCGAAGCAGAGAGCATTGCCAAGATGAAAGCGCTGAACGAAACGCTGTACGACAGCGCCTGGAAATCCCAACTGCACTCGGCGTTCATCATGCCAACGATGCGCTTCATTGGCAACCTGGGCTACGTGGCAGTTGCAATTTTGGGCGGTTATCTGGTCATCCGTAAAGAATTGAGCATTGGCAACATCCAGGCTTTCATCCAATACATGCGCAGCTTCCAACAGCCGCTGATGAACATCGCGAACATCTCGAACATCCTTCAGCAAACCGCCGCGGCAGCAGAACGTGTGTTTGAGTTTCTCAACGAACCCGAAGAAAGCCCCGATCCCGCCGAACCGCTGGTTCCTGGCGAGATTAAAGGCGCGGTGGAGTTTCGCAATGTGCGCTTTGGATACGATCCCGACAGAATCATTATCAAGGATTTCTCGGTCAAGGTTGAACCAGGCCAGCAAATCGCGATTGTCGGCCCTACCGGCGCGGGCAAGACCACCCTGGTGAAACTGCTGATGCGCTTCTATGAACTCAACAGCGGTCAGATACTCATCGACGGTGTGGATATCACCCGCTTCAGGCGGGCGGACCTGCGTAACATTTTTGGCATGGTGCTGCAGGATACCTGGCTCTACAACGGCACAATTCGCGAGAATATCCGTTACGGCAGCCAGAACGCCAGCGATGAAGATGTGGTGCGGGCGGCCGATACGGCGTACGCGGACCACTTTATCCGCACGCTCCCCGGCGGGTATAACATGCTTCTGAATGAAGACGCGACCAATATCTCCGCCGGCCAGAAACAGCTGCTCACAATTGCACGGGCAGTGCTTTCCGACCCCGCCATACTCATCCTGGATGAGGCGACCAGTTCGGTGGACACGCGCACGGAAGTTTTGATTCAAAAAGCCATGAATAAACTGATGCAGGGGCGCACCAGCTTTATCATCGCCCACCGGCTTTCCACCATCCGCAACGCGGACCGCATTCTGGTGCTGCGCGACGGAGATATCGTTGAACAGGGCAAACACGAAGAATTGCTGGCGCAAAACGGCTTTTACGCTGAGCTTTACAACAGCCAGTTTGTGCTGCAGACGAATTATTAATCTGAGAGACCGTTCGCAAATCAGGCGGGGGTTTGCCAATTCAGGGCAGACCCCCGCGTTTTTCAAGTAAAATATTGGCATGATCATCACGCTCACCCCAAACCCAAGTGTTGATCGAACCCTGAAAATCGCCCGGCTTCGTTTTAATGAGAACCTGCGCACCCACGATATTCGTGTGGATTGGGGCGGAAAGGGTTTCAACGTCTCGCGCGCGCTGCGAATACTCAACCAGGAAACATTGGCTCTGGCCTGGGTCGGCGGCGGAACCGGCAGGATGCTGGAAGAGGGGCTGCAAAAGCTTGGTATCCGCACAGACTTTGTCTGGGTCCCGGAAGACACCCGCACCAACACCCTGGCGATGGAAGACGCCGGCGAATGGTATATCAGGCTGATTGAACCCGGCCCGCATATTCCGGAAGCCGCGATTCAGGCGCTTTTGGATAAAGCCGAAGCCTACGCGAACCCCAATGATATCTGGGTGGCTTCCGGCAGCTTACCGCAGGATGTGCCAGACGACTTTTACGCCCGCCTGATTCGCCTGCTCAAAGAGAAAGGCGTGCGTTTGTGCTTTGACACGAATGATAATCCCTTCAGAATCGGGGCTGCCGAGGCTCCTTTTTTGGTAAAACCGGACCTGGCGGAAGTCGCGAATATCACCGGCATAAACGTCGCCAATTACGAGGATGCCAAGCGGGCCGCGCTGCCCTTCCTGCGCATGGGCGTACAGCACGTGGCTATTTCCATTGGCAGCCTGGGCGTACTGTTGGCATCTCAAAACAAAATTGTCCTGGCAATGCCCCCAAAAATGGCCCCGCGCAATGTGACCGGCGCGGGAGACACGATTATGGCAGGCCTGGCTTACGGGTTTTCACAAAACATGCCGCTGAACGAAATCGCCCTGTGGGCTGCCGCTTTTGGAGCGGTGGTCATTTCCACCGAGTGGCTGGCTTCTGTTTCCCCTACGGACTTGCAGGAAATGCTTCCCCGCGTGGAAGTGCGCACAGTCAATGTGATGTAAGCCCTTTCCTTTCTCAGATTTACAGCGATTCATAAAACCTGGGGCTTCTTTTATTCCCGCCGCCAGCGCCCTTGCAAGAGATGCGTAAATCAATCGCCGCCCCGCGCGTCTGACTGTTTCGGCCAGGCCAGC
>JAAZPN010000207.1 GCA_012797215.1 Chloroflexota bacterium
GATGACGGCAGCGTGGACCACGAGACCCTTGCTGGGATCGTTGACTTTCAAATAAAAAACGGCGTCAGGCACTTTTTCGTGAACGGCCTTGGCGGCGAAAGCCACCTGCTCAGCTTCCAGGAGCGCCAGGACGTTCTGCGTACAGTTTCCTCCCACTGCACGGATGGCGCTAAAACTATGGCGTGCGTTTTTGTCTCCACTGTACAGGAAGGCAAAGAATTAATCGATATGTATGCCGACGTCCAGCACGACGCGGTGTGTCTCACTGCCCCGGCATTCTTCCCCTATAACGAGCAGGCGCTGTACACCTTCACCTCCGAGCTGCTGGAATACGCCAAGCAGCCCAGCTACATCTACAACTGCGTCCAGATGGGCACGCTCTACTCCCCTGAGCTGCTTGCGCGGCTTTCACAAGACCACAGCAATCTCTACGGCTACAAGAACGCCACGCGCGATATCGTGCACTACATGCAGTGCCTGATGCGTATTGACGCGACCAAATTCGACTTTTTGGACGGCTGCGACGCGACTATCGCTCCCACCATGCTGATTGGCGGCGTTGGGTGCGTGTCCTTCATGGGCGTCCCCTTCCCCAAAGAAACCAAAGCCATCTGCGATTACGCGCTGGCTGGTGATACCGAAAAAGCCATGCAGGCTCAGTATCGGATTCTGGAACTGCGCAATATCCTCAAGAAATCCCCATTCAACGCTGCTTATATGCTGGCGATGGAACTTTCCGGCGGACCAGTTGCCCGTAACACGCGCATGGTGCCCGAAATGGCGCTCGTTTCCGACGCGGTGCGCAAAGAACTCTTTGAGACTTACGCCCGCCAGCAAGCTGAACCCATGGCTTAATGCCTCGCGTTGGCTAATATGCTCCAACGTGCCCGGCTGAAAGGATAACATTGTGACCAGCACCAAAATTGTACTGAACGAAGCTGCATTTGCTGAAAAGGAGAAAATATTCCTTCAAAATGGGGCTTTTACTGCCAGCCTGTTCCGGTATTCAACGCAGGTCTGCGCTGTGCGGCTCAGCAATTCCAAAATCAGCCTGGTGGTTCTGCCGTTTCAAGGCCAGCAGGTCTGGCGTTTCGAAAGCCCCATCGGTGACCTGACGATGAAGTCCATTTTTCAGGAACCCGAGAACACCACGCGCTTTGGGCTGAACTACGGCGCTTTCCTCATTCACTGCGGGCTGACCGCCAACGGCAACCCCTCAGCGGAAGATTCGCATCCCCTGCATGGAGAACTCCCAAACTGCCGCTACCAGGAAGCCTGGCTTGTTGTCGGCTCTGACGACCAAGGCGATTACCTTGGTCTGGGCGGCAGTTATACCTACCGCAACAGTTTGGAATACCACTATGAATTCGTGCCGGAACTACGCTTGCGCCCGAATTCAAGCGTGGTGGACGTGTGTATCCAGGCACGCAACTTCCGCCCCAAACCAATGAAGTACATGTACATGTCGCACATCAACTGGCTGCCTGTGGATGGCTCGCGCCTGGTTTACAGCGCGGACGCAAAAGTGACCGAAGTTTTCTCCGACACTTTTGGGCTGCCCAACAGCGACCAACAGAAGTTTATGAACTACACAGAACGCCTGAGCGCGGACCCCACCATCGCGGATAAAATTGATTCGTCCACTCAATACTATGATCCGGAACTGTGCATGTATTTGCATCACACACCCGACGAACAGTCCTACGCGCACGCGATGCAGGTTTACCCGGGCGGAGACGCGGCGTATGTTGCTTTCCGCACCACAGAGCTGCCCAACGCTGTCCGTTGGTTCGCGCGTACTGGCAGCGAAGACGCGCTCGCGTTTGCCATCCCCAGCACAAATAACCACCTGGGCTTTGCCCGCAACGACGCGCAAGGCCTCATCCGCGAAATCGAAGCGAAGAGCTGCCTGGAGATGCGTTATCAATTTGGCTATCTCACCACCGACGAACGCCGGAAGGTAGAATCAAAAATAAACCATGTCCTTGGCAAGGCATAGCCAGCCTGGCACAGCGGACACATAACAGGAGTTGGATATGACGAAAGAAATTGATGTGATTGTTATGAACAGCCACGGCGTAGGCCAGTTTTGCAACATTAAACGGCTGCCGTACCTTGGGGAAACTCTGCGCGCCTGGAACTGGCGCGTGGAAGAAGACGGCGGTAAAGGCACAACGGTTGCCGTCTCGCTCGGCCGGCTGGGCGTCAAAACCGCGTATATCGGCAAGGTCGGGAAAGACCCGTGGGGCGACCTTGGCTTCAAATGGATGGGCGACGCCGGCGTGGATACCACCTACATGTACCA
>JAAZPN010000208.1 GCA_012797215.1 Chloroflexota bacterium
AATCTGCCTTTAAATCAACGCAGGAGACGCCGGGTGCGTCTGATTTGCGGCGGGGATGGTCACAGCGACGGCGATAACAAAACCGCTAAAAAAGGGATCGCCATAATCGGCCGAAATGTGGCGGGCACAGGCATCGCTTTGCTCCTCGCCATGACATGCTATTCGTCATTGCGAACCGTTTTGCCATTACCACTTGAAACACTGCATTCCAGGCTTCCGGGCAAAACGGTGTGGCAATCTGCCTTTTAATAAACAAAGGAGTCGCTGTGCCCGTTGGGTAGCAAAGCGCAAGCTTGTGGGGATGGACATGCGACTAAACGTAAGTCCCTTCGCTGCGCTCTTAGCGACGTGAGAGTGTCATTCTGACACCCAAAAGGTGCGGGTCGCAACGAAGAATCTACTCCTTTGGCTGAAGCGCAGGTCCCCTCGCTGCAGAACTCTGCCCGCCAGGGCGTCAGGATAATAAATGAATTCCCAAAGCCTTGCGTTTGCTTTAGTACAGCACTTTGAGCGCTTCGTAGACCAGGAAAGCCGGCCAGACGAAAGCCTTCAAGAAGCCCAGCACGCCCATCCAAAATGTAGTGGCCGTGCCGATGAAGTAAATTGCCGCGCCGATAAATCCCAACCCGTAAATCGCGCCGGATTCATGGTGCACGTGCACCACTTTGCGTTTTGGTTCATAGCTGGTGTCAATATCAGTTTCCATAATCGTTAATCCTGCCTTTTCAAAGAATATCTTGAAAATATACAACGGTTTTGGCAGGATTTCAAAGATAATCTATCTTTTCTGCAGCATCGACATGCTAAATTTCCAAATTCGGCCTACTCTTGATAGAATAAAGCTCTAACCTGGAGAGGCTCATGAACATTACAAGACTGTTTAATCATAAGAAAACGATCTTTTCATTGGAAATCTTCCCGCCGAAAAAAGACACTTCCTACAACACCATCTATAACACGCTGCTCAGGCTGCGCGGCATCCCCGCGGATTTTATCAGCGTGACTTACGGCGCGGGCGGCAGCTCCACGCAGCGCGAAAAAACCATCGAGATTGCCTCCCTGATCCTCTCCACTTACCACGTGGAACCTGTTGCTCACCTGACTTGCGTAAATCTTGACCGCCCGGAAGCCCTGGAGACGCTGGAAAAACTAAAAGCAAACCAGGTGCAAAACATCATGGTGCTGCGCGGAGACATTTCCCCAGACGTGCCGCCCAAAGAGGATTTCAAACACGCCAGCGACCTGGCTGCCTTCATCAAACAATACGATTCCAATTTCAACTTGCTGGGCGCCTGTTACCCCGAATGCCACTACCAGTGCGAATCGTTGGAAAAAGACATCGAAAACCTGAAAATTAAAATTGACAATGGGGTAGGACACCTGATTACCCAATTGTTTTTTGACAACGAAAAGTTTTATGCCTTCCGGGATATGGTGGAACGCGCCGGCATTCACGTCCCGATTGAAGCCGGGATTATGCCCATCACGAATATCCGCCAGATTGAGCGTACCGTAGCTTTAAGCGGAGCCAGCGTGCCTGCCAAGCTTTCACGCATCTTCAGC
>JAAZPN010000209.1 GCA_012797215.1 Chloroflexota bacterium
CATGTACGAGAGTTAAAGAACCGCTTTGGAATCAATCCTGAGGACCGAGTGTTGGGATTGGCCGGCAGAGTAGCCGCCGAAAAGGGTTATGAGTACCTTATCGAAGCACTGCCGTTGGTGCTCCAGCGTTTTCCAACCGCGCGCGTGATTCACGCGGGAACTTGGAAAGGCGTGGTAGGGGAAGAACAATACCAGGCGCGCATTGAAGATTTATCCCGCAATCTGGGTGACCGATGGCGTTCCCTCGGTTATCTCAGCGACGAAGATTTCCGGGCTTTTCTTGGCGCTTGCGATTTGTTGGTTTTCTCCAGCCTCAATAGCACTGAGTCTTTTGGCATCGTTCAGATTGAAGCAATGCTGCAAGGCACGCCGGTTGTGGCTTCGGATTTGCCGGGCGTGCGGCAGCCTGTGCTCAAGACCGGTTTCGGACGTTTAGTTCCCCCACGCGATTCAGCGCAGCTTGCAGAGGCGATTTGTTCTGTGCTGAAAGAAGGCAGACACGCGCACCCCTCGCCAAAAGCGTACCTTTCGCGTTTCAGCGGCCGAGAGACCGCGCTCTTGTATCACGCGATTCTGGAGACACTAAGGCATGCTTAGAGAGCTCTCCTCCCAACAATTAGATGATATTTGTTGGAAGCACCTTTCCACACTGCCATACTTTCGTGGAATGCTTCGGGCTGTTGAACACAGTCTGTACGCGCGTTTTGAGCTCCCCACACCCATATTGGATATCGGCGCGGGAGATGGCAACTTTGCCGAAGCGCTCGGCACCGGTCCTGCAAGCGTGGGAATTGACCCTTGGTTTGCGCCTATGAAAGAAGCCGCGAACTTGGGCATTTATTGGCTCTTGGTGCAGGCGCAGGGCTCGGCGCTGCCAGTTCGTAAGGATGGTTTTCCATGCGCGATTAGCAATTCGGTCTTGGAACACATTCCTGATGTGCAGACGGTGCTGGATGAAATTTCGCGTACGCTTACAAAAGATGGGGTATTTCTATTTGCGGTCCCAAACCAACGCTTTAAGAGCGATCTGTGGGGCAGCTTGGTGCTGCGCAAGCTTGGTTTAAGAGAGGCGGCGATGGGATATTCAAAATTCTTTAACCGCATCGCAAGGCACCACAACCTGGATACCCCGGAGCATTGGATGGAGCGCCTGGCGCGCGCAGGTTTCCAAAAGGTGGAATACTGGAATTATTTCCCAGTCAAAGCGATGCGAATGCTTGAACGCGGACATCTGGCCGGCCTTCCCAATTTGCTTTGGAAGAAACTCTTCGGCAAATGGGTGCTCTTTCCCGATATTAGAAATCCTTTTTTGCGGGTTAAGCGCATGCGGAAGCTGCTGACCGACCCTTTTTGTGACGAAGGCACCTGCACCTTCTTTGTCGCGAGGAAAAACTGATGCGTTTTCTGCGAAAATGGGGCTACTATGCCTTGTCGCTGCTTGAAATGGGCTTTGGGTTCCGTGAGTGGGGCCAGCTGGCGCGTTTGTTCCTTAAAAAACCCACTAATAAGCCTGTTCTCCTACATCTGCGGAAAAATAATACCCGAATTATCGTCCGAAGCCGCATGGATGCCTGGTCAGTCAAAGAAACTTTTATCGACCGATTCTATGAACGTTACGGATCGGAAATTCAAATGGATTGGACCGTAGTGGATATAGGAGCGGCAATTGGAGAATTCACCATCTTTGCCGCGCAGAAGGCCGCGCGGGGGCAGATTGTGGCTTTTGAGCCGAACACTGAATCCTATGCTCTCTTAATAGAAAACTTAAGCTTGAACGGAATCGAGAACGCGCGGGCAATAAATGCCGGCGTTTGGAGCAAATCCGGCGCTATGTCCTTAATGATGGCGAATGATGAACCCCTGCAAGCACAAACGCAATTTACGGAAGATGTGTACGAACCGGGTGGTACCATTCCAGTTCTGACGCTCGAAAGTCTGATTGCACAATTCACTCCGCAAGGTATCGACCTTTTGAAATTGGACTGTGAAGGGGCAGAATATCCCATCCTGTTGACGGCTCCTCTAACAACACTTGCTTTGATAGCACGGATTGTGATGGAATACCACGATCTCGACGAAGAGCAGAATCATCGGGTATTGGCGGACTATCTGCGGAAGCTTGGATATCAGGTGCGCCTTTTCTCGAATCCCGTACACGCTGAGATTGGCTACTTGTACGCGCACCGTGCTGAGAAAGTTGCCTGAAGCGCCTCTTCCGGACTAAAATACTGACCAACTGGAATAATCTCATTTCTTGAAGCGTTCTCTGCCTAAAATGGAAAACCGACCAAGCTCTGACGAAAAAGAAATCACAATTCTTGAATACCTGAAAACTCTGCTGACTCAAAAGAATCAGCTGTCACAAGCTGATTCTGAAACGACTAGCTCAGCAAATCCCGCTTTCGAGCTACTCCCTAATGAACAAATCGACTCTTTAGCAAAACGCTTTCCTTGGTTCACAGTCGGCGCGGCTGCGCTAGGGCTGGCAGCGCAAGTGTTCGCTAACGGTCGCATGGCCTTATTCAGCTTGGTTTTCTATCTCGTCGCAGGCGGAAGCTTGTATTTTGGTTTTCGCGGTCACGAATGGGTGCTCCCCCTGCGCCTAAAAACAGAAGGAAACTGGCGTTTTTTTACGGGGAGAACCTGGCTGATTATTCCTGGCCTGGTTTTTGCTGCCAGCGCGTTCCTGTTATTTAGCTCTCAACGCTTTACTTTGTTCTCCACTGTACTATGGACAGCGGGAATTATCTGCACGATGGCTGGGCTGTGGAACAAACCAGAAACACGTAAGTTCGCGCGCGCGTCTATTATGGAAAGATTACAGCACTTGCTTCGCGAGGATCGAGCCTGGCTTTTCGCCTTTGCGTTTGTGGTTATTGTTGTGGTCTGGTTTTCGTTTACGCGCCTCAAACAAGTCCCTCCAGAATTGGTAAGCGGACAAGTAGACCACATTTACACGGTCCGGGATGTATTGCTGGGGAACGCGGCGCTAACTAACTCCCGGAATTTGGTCAGCGAACCGCTGCAGTATCTTTGGAGCTCGCTGCTCTTATCATTGTCCGGCAACCCACCGGCCTTCGCGAGTCTCAAATTGGGGTACGCTCTGGCAAATCTGGCGGCATTGTATTTTGTATACCGGCTTGGCGCTGAGGTGTTTGACCGATGGGTAGGTTTAGTCGCCGCTTTTTTACTGGGGATATCGTTCTGGCAGATAATTCAGACCCGCGCGTTGCTTGGTTCAGGTCTGGTGCTGCCGCTCGGCTGCGCCGCCCTCAGCTTCTTGTTTAGTGGTCTGCAAAAACAACGAGCTAACGATTTACTGCTCTCAGCGCTTTTTTCCGGCTTGGGGCTGCTGACGAACAAGCTTTTCCTGATATTTCCGCTCGCGGCGCTTAGTGTCTCCCTGCTTTGGTACCTTTTTAACAGAGAGACAGGAAAAAATGGGGTATTCTGGACCCACATATTACAGGCGATGGTGGTCAGCGCGGTTGTGATTGTCCCGCTTTTGCGTTCAATTGTCCTTGATCCCCGGGCATATCTCGCGCCGATCTTGTCGCGGATTTCGGGTTATGAAGTTACTTTGAAAACTTCACCCCTGCCCATTTTTCTCTCAAACCTTTGGAGCGCGCTCGGGATAGCCAATTGGTCCAACCGCAGCAGCTGGGTCGATGGCTTAACACTGAGACCCGCATTAGACCTGGTATCCGCAGCTTTCTTTGTGTTGGGCATATGCGCGGTGATATTCACGATGCGAAAGTCAATCGACTGGCGTATACCCGCGCTGCTGGTTCTTTTCCCGATTTTGCTCTTGCCAAGCGCATTATCAATGGCTTTCCCTATGGAAAACCCGTCCCTCAGCCGCGCGTTCGGCGCGCTGGTGCCAAGCATCATCCTATCTGCGGCCGGGCTTCGGGCGCTTGGTTCAGCTTTATTTCGTCCCTCTCCAGCCCCGCAAAAGCTTGGTCAAAAATTAATCTTTGTAGGCTTATTAATTTCCATTACCGTAGGCTTGAATTACCAGGCGGCCTTTGTTGATTACCCATCCACTTACCGACAGAATGCCTGGAATAGCTCGGAAATGGCGAAAGTGATCAAGCAGGTTGAACAAAACACCGGTTTTCTTCAAAATGCCTGGGTAGTGGGTTATCCTTATTGGGTGGATGCGAGGGCTGTGGCGCTGGAAGCGGACCGTGCTGACCAGGTTCTGGCGCTAATGCCAGAACAACTGGAACAAACCATCAACGTCCTTGGATTCAAATTGTTCTTGATTCATCCGCTGGATACTAGCACAATCGAAAAGCTGCAGCAGTTATATCCAACTGGAACTTTCGCGATGTTCGCCTCGTCAATCGCGGAAAAGGATTTTCTTATTTTTCAGGTAGAGCCTTAACGCTATGCTCAATGCCAACCAAACTCAAATCCATAAAGCGCGAAAGCGGCGCAACTTTGATTGGAAAGCTCTAATCACAGTATTTCTGCTGCTTTCAATCCTCTGCGCCGGGGCGTATTTTCGCATGATTGGCGTGGATTGGGATGAGGGGCGGCATTTGCATCCGGATGAGCGTTTCCTTTCGATGGTGCTGAACAGCATGACGCCAGTAAAAAGCCTCGGGGAGTTTTTTAATACCGAGACTTCAACGCTTAATCCCGGCAATGTGGGTTATGACTTTTTCGTCTATGGCACGCTGCCGCTCTTCATTGTTCGTTATGTTGGCGAGTGGGTTGGGCAGGTTGGTTACGATCCAATCACTATTGTCGGTCGGCAGCTTTCCGCGCTGGCTGATATTTTCACGATACTGCTGGTTTTTCTTATCGCCACCCGCTTGATGAACCAAAAAGCCGGATTACTGGCAGCGGCTTTTTACGCCTTCGCCGTGCTGCCAATTCAACAATCGCATTTTATGACGGTTGACACCTTTACCAATACCTTCGGCATGCTGACCGTGTTCCTGGGTGTTGTGATTCTCACCAAACCCCTTCCGGCAGTCCCAGCAGGGCAATCTGAGCGCAATAAAACGCGCTTCAAAGAATGGTTCCCATACGCGGCGTTCGGACTTGCCCTTGGAATGGCAGCGGCTTCCAAGATAAACGCAGCGGCGCTCGCGCTGCTGCTGCCGGCTGTGGAAGTTGTACGATTTGTGAAGCACGAGCCCGAGCTACGGGAAACCTACGGCAAATTCAGTTTCAAAATGATGCTGCTGGCAGCTTTCATTACGATTATCAGCTTCCGCGTTTTCCAACCTTACGCTTTTTCAGGTAGCAGCTTCTTTACGCTCGGGCTTAACCGGGAGTGGCTGGGCGGCCTGAGCAGTTTGCGGCAACAAAGCACCGGCAATGTGGATTTCCCCCCGGC
The DNA here is from genome assembly GCA_012797215.1 of Chloroflexota bacterium. The sequence goes on from JAAZPN010000209.1 coordinate 5,354, forward strand.
ATTGCAGTGGGCGCGCAGATCTGTGGGTTTTTCTCTCTATAATCTCACTTTTTGGGGTCTTGGCTTGCCTTTGGGCATCACCTCGCTGGCTGGTTTGGTTGGCATGGGTTGGGTCGGTTTCAAGCAGCGCCAACACAAGCTTTTGCCGGTATGGGGCTGGACGCTTTTTTACCTGCTGTGGCAGCTGACCGCCTGGGTAAAGGCCATGCGTTATCTGCTTTTGATTTATCCTCTTCTGGCGGTAATTGCTGCCTGGGGTATTCTCAGTCTGTGGCAATCCACCAAAGACCTGCGTGTTAAGCGCTTGTATTTACCCGTCAAAACTCTGCGATACATTGGCACGGGTTTGGCGCTTGTCACGATTTTGGGCACCGCGGTATGGGCTTATGCTTTCACCCGCATTTACACGCGGCCACATACACGCGTTGCCGCGACCGAATGGATCTATGAAACCATTCCTGGACCAGTGAATTTGATTACGCTTGGCGTGGATGGCGAAGAACTTCAACAAGCGCCGTACCGCAGTGGTGACGTCTTAGCTGGCGCGCAGACCAAGCCATTCTTGTTCAGAAGTTGGTCAGATGGCGTTTTGGAATCATTTACGGTTCCCACCGCGCAGTACTTGAGCGCTCAGACTGTATTTAACCGTTTCACTGTAACGGTGACGCGCGCGGGAAGCCTGGGAACTCCGCTCTCACTGCCTGTCCTTTCAAGCGGGACAGCTTCAACGGGTTCCGCTGCGGGTGTGGGTGCCCTTGAGTTCAAGTTTGAGCCGCCGATTCCTGTCACAGAAGGCGTCGATTATGTAATCACTCTGGCACAGACAGATGCGAATTCACAGGTATTCCTTAGTGGAGTCCCAAAGGTCGCAATCCGGGCACAATCAGGCCGAGTAATAGCGCAATCTCTCAACAAAATCGTCGAGGTAATCACCCCCGCGCACTCCTACAGCATGGATATCAGCGTCTTGACGCCTGGCGAGATTAGCGCGGTGGAACTGCCATTTCTGCTGGACCTCAGCCAGAACTACTCCGAAAAGACGCTGAAAGTCACGCTTAGAGCGACTGGCGAAGCAGAGAACGGACCCGTTAGCGGCGAAATCGCCGGGAAGTTTGTGGATTTTGGCAGCGGAAAGGGCGGCAGCGCGCGTATTGAGCTGGAAAAGCCGCTCTCTATCAGCGCACCACAGATTGTAAATTTTTCCTTGGAGATAAGCGCGGGTGAGGGCGCGTTGATTGTTTCATCCGTGGCTCCGGTCCACGAATCCTCCTGGGATGACGCGCTGCCAGTCTCAAAAGCAGGTTATGTGCCATACAGCGACAACGGTGGCATATTCCGTGGGGACTTGAATCTAGAACTTTATTGGCCGGATAACGCAGAAAAACGAGAGCGTTTCATTGACTTGCTCCAACAAGGTGATTACCTCTTCATCAGTTCCAACCGACAATGGGGAACAACCACCAGGGTGCCTGAACGCTACCCGCTTACCAGCTTCTATTATCGCAGCCTGCTCGGCTGCCCTGAGAATATCGACCTGGTGAGCTGCTATAACCAAGCTGAACCCGGAATGTACACAGGGACCCTGGGGTTTGACCTGGTGAAAACAGTCACTTCGTACCCAAACTTAGGAAGCCTCGCGTTCAACGACCAATTCGCGGAAGAGGCCTTCTCAGTTTATGACCATCCCAAAGTCTTGATTTTTAAGAAAAACGCGGACTTTGACCCTCAGAAGTTGAGGAGTGCTTTTGAGAGCGTGGACCTTAGCTACGTTGTCAATCTGACACCCAGGCAAGCTGACAGTTTTGATACCAGCATATCCAAAGCCAATAACTTGATGCTCTCCGAGGAAGCCTTAGCCTTGCAGCGCGAAGGTGGAACCTGGAGCGAGCTTTTTGACCGTCTTGCAAGCATTAACACAAGTCAGACCGCAGCTGTTATCGTTTTTTACTTGTTCAGCTTTGGATTAGGTCTTTTTGTTTATCCGATAATCCGATTGGCGCTTCCCGGACTGGCGGACAAAGGTTACGCTTTTGCCAGATTAGTGGGTTTTCTTCTTATTGCATATTTTGCTTTCATTCTGGGGTCCAGCGGTTTCGCGGTCACCAAAGGATTAATTGCGGGTATCTGTGTCGTTATTGCCTTAGCTGGTTTGCTTGCAGCTTTCCTTGACCGGCAATCCTTGATAAAAGAATTGCGTGAAAACTGGAAAAACTACCTGGTCATTGAGCTGCTTGCATTAATCGCATTCCTCTTTTTCCTTTGGGTGCGATACAACAACCCTGACCTTTGGCATCCTTATAAGGGCGGCGAAAAGCCCATGGACTTTTCGTATTTCAACGCCGTCATCAAGAGTTCCAGCATCCCGGCGTATGACCCCTGGTACGCGGGGGGATACATCAATTATTACTACTACGGTTTTGTTATCTTGGGCATGCCGGTCAAGCTTCTAGGCATCATACCTTCAGTGGCTTACAACATCATCCTGCCGCTGTGGTATTCCTTGCTGGTGATTGGAGCGTATAGTGTCGGTTGGAATATCACCCGGGCAATACTTGCCGCGCGGGAGGGAGAGACCTCACCTGAGCTGGGAAAGCTGCTGGGGAAACCTTTCGCGGCAGGTCTTTGCACCGCGCTGCTGCTGGCATTCGTCGGCAACCTGGGTACGGTCAAACTGCTCGTTCAAACGCTGCGCACCATGGGCGCGGCAGGCGCCTCAGTAGAAGGCGCTTTGGTGATTGACAAAACTATCTGGTTATTCAAAGGATTAGGCCTCTTGTTTAAGGGTGCGCCAATGCCGCTTTACCCGGGGGACTGGTATTGGTTCCCAAGCCGCGTGATCCCGGGTGATCCAATTACAGAATTTCCATATTTCACCTTTATTTATGCGGACTTGCATGCGCACTTGATCGCCTTGCCCATCGCGGTATTCGCGGTTGCCTGGGGGCTCTCCGCGCTTCTTTCTAAAGCTCGTTTGGGTGAGCACCGGTCAGGTAAGTGGGTCCGCGCAGCGCTCAGCTTTTTCATCGGCGCCCTGGTGATTGGCGCGCTAAAACCCACAAACACCTGGGATTACTATACGTTTCTGATTCTCAACCTTTGCGTTCTGGGTTATGTTGGTTGGCGATACCTGAAAGTGAATGGTTTGGACACAAAAGAATGGTTGGCAAGACTCTTGCCAGCAGCCGCGATGATCATCGCATTAACCGCGCTGAGCATGTTGCTTTACTCGCCCTTTAATCGTTTATTTCACCCAGGCTACAACCAAATCGGTCTATGGACTGGCGACCGCACGCCGCTTTCCTCTTATTTCACTCATTGGGGTTTGCTCTTGTTCATCGTCGTGTTTTGGTATGCCTGGGAAAGCTACCAATGGTTGGCCGCCACGCCACTTTCCGCCTTGAAACGGCTTGAACCGCATAAAAACCAGTTGAAAATTGTGGCGTTATTCCTTGCGGGGCTTTTGATTTTCCTTTTAGTTCTCAAAGTGAGCGTAGCTCTTATCGTTCTGCCTTTGTGTTTATGGTCTCTCATCCTGCTCCTTAAAAGCGGCCAAAGCGACATCAAGAAACTGATGTTCTTTATGGTCGCGACCGCATTGCTGGAAACACTGGTCGTGGAGATGGTGTACCTGGTTGGTGATATCGGTCGCATGAATGTGGTTTTCAAACTTTACATGCAAGCCTGGCTGCTGCTCGCGCTAACCGCTGGCAGCGCATTAATATTGCTTTGGACGAGCCAGCACAAGTGGACTCTGCGCACACAGCTGTTCTTTCAGCTTCCGCTAATACTGCTTATCAGCGGAGCCCTGCTTTTCCCGCTGCTGGGAACAATGGACAAAATGAAAGACCGCATGAACGCGCAGGCTCCAAAAACTCTGGATGGAATGCGGTATATGAGCAGTTCCAGTTATTACGACATGGGCGTAGAAATGCCCCTGGAAGATGATTACCACACCATACGGTGGATGCAGGATAATATCAGTGGGTCTCCTGTCATCGTGGAGGCGCAAGCTTACGAGTATCGCTGGGGCAATCGATATACAATTTACACGGGGCTGCCAGGAGTGGTCGGGTGGAATTACCATCAACGTCAGCAAAGGGCAATCCTTCAAAATAACGCGGTTCAGAATCGCGTGGATGAAGTCAATAAGTTTTATCTGACAGACGACCTTGTCTACGTAAAGGAATTTTTGGATAGGTACCAGGTTAGTTACATCGTAGTAGGAAGACTGGAAAAAGCCTTTTATCCTGGCAGCGGACTGGCTAAATTTGAGAAACTAGCCGGTGTTCTCTGGGATCAGGTTTTTCAGTATGACAGCACGCTGGTTTACAAGGTGAGGTAAGCTTGATTGACTTCCTGAAGTGGTATGCGCTAGCGTTGGTGATTTCCTGGCTTAATTTGCCATTAACCTACCGGCTGTTTAAATCACTGCCAAGCCGCGGTTTCGCGCTTAGTCGTCCGCTTGGGCTGCTTTTGTGGGGTTACTTATTTTGGCTGCTAACTTCCCTTAAGCTATTAAATAATGATCTGGCAGGCCAACTTGCCGCGCTGTTTTTGCTTGGCGCGCTGAACATTGCTTTGCTTGGCCGTGGTACTTTGAAGGAATTGGAGACCTGGATTCGGGAGAAGCGGAAGTTGATCATTTCCGTGGAATTGCTGTTCTTCTTTGGCTTCGTGCTGTGGTCATTTGTGCGCGCGGCCAACCCTGCGATTCTTGGCACGGAAAAACCGATGGAGATGGCATTCATTAACGCGATTTTGCGATCCCCTAGCTTTCCTCCCAATGATCCGTGGCTTTCGGGTTACGCGATATCCTACTATTACTTCGGTTATGTTCTGGCGGCAATGCTGATTCGCGTGACCGGAACTCTGGCTGGCGTCGGTTACAACCTTGTGGCTGCCATGTGGTTCGCGCTTACTGCGGGCGCCGCATACGGGCTGCTTTTCGATTTGCTTTCGGTCAGCGCAAAGGACCATGGAGAGAAGTCTTCATGGATTCTTACAGCCAGTTTTCTCGCGCCCGCGCTGTTGTTAATTGTTTCCAACTGGCACGGATTCCTGGATGTTCTTCACGCGCGCGGTTTATTTTTTACGACCCAGACAGACGGCAGCGTAAGTTCCGCTTTTTGGGATTGGCTAAAGCTCAAGGAGATTAGCGGAGTCAACCCGGATAACTCCTGGTTCCCGCTGCGTTGGGGTGGAGTGCAGTGGTGGGGTGCCAGCCGGGTGCTCCAGGATTTTCAATTGAACGGCAACGCGTTGGAAGTCATTGATGAGTTCCCGTTTTTTTCGTATCTATTATCTGACATTCATCCACATGTGCTTGGAATGCCTTTTGTGCTGGCAGCTGTCAGCCAGGCGCTCAACGCAATTATGGGTGGTTGGGAAGGACGAACGCGCGTCTGGCGCTGGGAGATTCCATGGTCCCTTCCAGAGATTCTCCTGGCAATCCTTACGCTTGGCGGGATTGCCTTTCTGAATACCTGGGATTTCCCCTTCTACCTGGCGCTGATCGCCGCGGCCCTGGTTTTTCGGCGTTGGCTGATAAGCGGTTGGAGCATAAAACGAATTGGGGAATTCTTATTAATTTGCGTTGGGCTGGCTGTCCCTGCCATCCTGGCCTATTTCCCATTTTATGTAAGTTTTGCTTCCCAGGCTGGGGGCATTCTTCCCAGTCTGGCCTTTTTTACCCCGGGCAAATATCTGTGGATTATGTTCGGGCCGCTCTTGGTTCCCATTTTTTGTGGCCTGGTTTGGCTGTTGAAGCGAAAAAAAGAACGTTTAAGCCACGGCAGGGCATTTTGGATTAGCTTATCGCTTTTTGCGCTTCTTTTTGCCTTTTCTTGGACGATATCCTTTATCGCGTTGCGTTTGCCTGAATTGGGACAGCTCTTTTTATCCCTTCAAGGCGCCGCCGTCGGGCAAAACCCTTTAGTGGCAGCCCTTATCGCCCGTCTGAAAGCTCCTGGCACAGGAATAACCCTGTTTCTGCTCCTGTTTTTAAGTTTGACAGCGCTTATTCGTCCTAAAGCTGGTCAGGATTTAGAAATTGAAAATCAACACCAGAGGCTGGCCAAAATTGGCAGCTTGGCAGATGTTTTTGTCATCCTCATGGTGATTTTTGGCACGCTGCTGGTCTTGGCGCCCGAATTTATCTACTTGCGCGACCAGTTTGG
>JAAZPN010000210.1 GCA_012797215.1 Chloroflexota bacterium
AGGTCGGCGGTCCAAATCCGCCCGCCCCGACAGTAAGATCTTCACTAAACAGTTAAGGTCTTTTTTTACAGTAATTACTAAAAATGATGTGGTTCGGGACCGAGCCCATGCAGGGTGCTGCGCGAAGGTCGGCGGTCCAAATCCGCCCGCCCCGATAGCAAAACCTGAATGCGGGTTAAGGTTCCTGTATCTGGTAGACCAATAGCGAGCAACCATCCGTTGTGTCAACGAATAGGGTGCCGGTGAAAACCAAATTGAGCAGGTTGCCTGCTGTTCCCGCCTGGTCAAGCAAGCGCCAACCTAGACTGGAGTCGAAGTAAATTGAATTCGATTCGTTTGCCAGCAGCAAAACCGATGTGATTTTTCCAGTCTTGTCGGTCAGCTTGAAGCGGCAAATCGCGTTCTTGCAGATTTCCGGTCCGCCTTCCGCAATGATTGAACCCTGGATGGAAACCATCTGCTGTTCTCTCCCCAGGAGTTCACAGGTCGAGACGATTTCCGGGTAGTAAAAGTTACCGATGTTCTGTGTCTTTAGCAAGTCAGCAATGGTGACCGCCTTCGGAATTAAGATTTCTTCTGGCATCTGAGATTGCACTGTCTCCACCCACACTTGGCAGCGCGGGATCCCATCACTCAGCTTGTATTCCACCCGCCCTTCAATAGTAACCTCGTGGCCATGCAAGATAAGCTGGCCGTTCTCTGCTCGCGCGCGCAGGTCGCGCGGGGTAAAGTAGGCTGGCAGTTCATCCATTGTGTTTGGACCCTCACCAATAGGGATAAGCGCAGTTATACCGGTATCGTCACTCGGTAAGTACTTCTTGAGGTCCATTCCTTTCCAACCGCTGTATCCGTAAATCCGGAATTCTGGCAGGTAGAGCTTACCGCTTACAATCACTTCGCTATTACTGGCGCTCAGCGATTCGCATTGTGCCAATAAATCAGGGATTTCCATGGCTAATGGGGCAGGCGTAGGTGTGATGGTTGGCGTGGCGGTAGGATTGGGTGTAGGAGTGGGGGGCAGCGCTGTGGCTGTTGCTGTGGGTGCCAGGGGGATGCTTGGGAACGCGCACGCTGAAATGCAGCTAACAAGGCATAGTAATATCAGGCCTTTAAAAATGGACATTCTTGGCAAACAATAATGCATCAGGCCACCTCGATTATGAAAAGACAACTTAATTATAGCCAGAATGCGCAAGAATAAGGTCCTTTTTTCGAGGAACCGCCCAAACTAATGGTCTGACGCGAGTCCCAAAACCGGGAGCGCTTGGGGTAAACTATTAGTGGAGCTGTAATGCTATTCTTGGTATCCATCATCCTGCTTGTTTTCACGACACTCTTCCTGGGCTCACATTTGCGTCTGCGAAGAGCAGCTGAATTTCCATTGGCATGGGGCATCATCAGTTTCGCCGCCGTGGTGCTGGTTTTTCAGGTTGCAAACCTGCTGCAAGGCTTAGGCTCCGCATGGCTTGTTATTCTTCTGCAGCTTGTCTTGCTGGCAGGCAGTGGGTCCGCCTGGTTTTTTGGTGGAAAGCCTGCGTTAATTCCAGCGGTACCTGACTTCCGTCAGAAGCTCAGAAAATTAAGCCTGCGCAGGGACAGCCCCCTGATTGCTTTACTGCTCATTGTGCTGGGTGTGCTGCTGCTCTCGCTGGTGCTCATTTACGTAGTGCCCCCAAATAATAATGACGCGCTTTCTTTTCATGTGGCGCGCATAGTGCGTTGGAAGCAGCAAGGCAGCTACTTCCCCTGGGAGACGCCTTTCATCTGGCAGCTGACCTTCCCGGTAAACGCCCAGCTGACCTACTTGTGGACGCTGCTCATGAGCGGGACAGACCATTTCATCGCGTATATTCCTTTCCTTGCAGGGGTCCTTACCAGCGTTCTGGTTTACTTATTTAGCCGGGAGTTCGGGTTTTCGCGCCGGGGCTCAGCCTTTGCTGGACTAATCTGGCTCAGCTTTCCGGTTGTGCAGTTACATCTCAGCTCGGTGCGGCACGACCTTATCAGCACCTGGCTCTTTGTTTCTTTGGTTTACTTCTTTTACCGCTGGAGCAAGGAAAAACAACCCAGCGCGTTGCTGCTCTCAACATTGGCGCTCGGGCTGGTGCTTGGGACCAACTTTTCTATAGCGGCATATCTGCCCGGTTTTGCCTTACTCGCGCTGACAGGTGTTTGGATATACAAGGTTACGTTCAGGCAAGCGCTGCTTTGGATGTGCGCAGCGCTGCTGGCTTTTGGTTTATTCAGCTCAACAATCTACATCAGCAACCAGGTACACTTTGGCTCACCGGTGGGTCCGGACGCCGCGGAAATGACCAGCACAGCCGTGGAAGCCGAAATGCCGCGTGCAAAGTATATCGCGCTCACCAGCACGCGTTGGACTTATCAACTGGCGGATGTTTCGTGGCTACCAAAATCACTTCAAACGGATCTGCTCGCGCTAAAAGCTGGCGCGGCCAGAGCGCTGACCTCTCCTTTGGGCTTAAACCTGGAAGGTGATATAGCCACGCTGGACGCGCATGTTTTTAAATGGGACAACTTGTACCAGCTGCAGGAAGATGAAGCTTGGTACGGTCTGGTGGGTTTTTTCTTGATTTTGCCTACCAGTATCATTGGCCTTGTTCAGACGCTAAGGAAAAAAGAAGCGCTGCGGGCGTTTCCATTCATTTTTTACCTCACAGCGCTGGTCACTTGCAGCCTCATCCGGCCAGGCTGGACTCCATTTGACGGCAGATACTTTATGCCTGCTATTGCGCTGTCCACTGCTTTTGTGCCGTTATGGTTTGAAGGAAAGAAACCACGTCAGTGGGTACAGTGGATATTGGTGTCATTAGCCTTGTTTAGCACCGCAATGGTGGTTTTATTCAACCCGGCCAAGCAAATCGTCGGCGGCGCGGCAGTGTGGGA
>JAAZPN010000211.1 GCA_012797215.1 Chloroflexota bacterium
AGAAATATTACCAAACTTGCATCTGAAAAGCTACTTGCGTTCTTAAATGTAGACGTGATTGACCAATATGCAGAACAGGCATAAGTTTGGTTAAGTGATAGCCTGCTAATCAGGACTCGCTGTTTTCCCTGCCGTCCTTATCTTCCCCCAACGCCTTTGCCTGCGCCTCACGCCAACGCCGGACGCGCTCGGCTGCCTGGGCTTCGTAACCCTGGTCTGAAGGCTCGTAGAAACGCGCGCCCAGCACGTCATCCGGCAGGTACTGTTGGGGCGCCCAGTGCCCGGGGTGGCTGTGCGGGTAATCGTATCCCGCGCCGTGCCCAAAGCCTTTGGCGTCCCTGGTCGGGTCCATCAGATGAATGGGCACCGGACCGGCGCCGTTCTTCTCAATCTCCTCCAGCGCTCTGAAATACGCGCCAGCGGAATTGGATTTGGGGGCGGTGGCCAGGTAGAGCGTGGCTTCCACAATCGGGTAAACGCCCTCAGGCAGCCCGATGTACTCAAAATTCTGCGCGGCCGCGCTGGCCACCAGAATGCCCAGCGGGTCTGCCAGGCCGATGTCCTCGCTGGCCAGGATTATCAAGCGGCGCAGAATAAAGCGCGGGTCCTCGCCGGCATACAGCATTTTCGCCAGCCAGTACAGGGCCGCGTCCGGGTCGGAGCCCCGCACGGATTTGATGAAAGCGGAAATGGTATCGTAATGGGCGTCATCGCTTTTGTCGTAAATCACCGAACGTTTCTGGATAGATTCCTGCGCGACTTCCAGGCTGATATGCAGCTCGGAGTCTTCCAGCGGGGTGGTTTCCACGCCCAGTTCGAGCGCGTTCAGGGCGCTGCGAGCGTCCCCGCCGGCAGTGCGCGCCAGGTGCTTGAGGGCATCCTCGTCCGCGCGAATTTTCCGCCCGCCGTAGCCGTTAATCGAGTCCGCGAGCGCCCGCCGCAAGAGCGTCAGGACGTCCTCTTCGGTCAGGGGCTTAAGCTCAAAGATGCGCGAGCGGCTGACCAGAGCTTTGATGACGTCAAAGTACGGGTTCTGCGTGGTCGCGCCAATCAGGGTGAGCATGCCGGATTCCACATGGGGGAGCAGGGCATCCTGTTGGGCTTTGTTCCAGCGGTGAACCTCGTCCACAAAGAGGATGGTGCGCGTGCGGTACAACCTGCGGCGCTCCGTGGCGTCTTTGATAACCTCCCGCAAATCCGCGACGCCGGCCAGCACCGCGCTGAGGCTGACAAACTCGGCTTGGGTGAGGTGGGAGATGACCTGCGCGATGGTGGTTTTGCCGGTTCCGGGAGGACCGTAAAAGATAATGGAAGAAAACAGGCGGTCGGCTTCGATGGCGCGCCGCAGGAGGGTGCCCGGCCCGATGATGTGGTCCTGGCCGATGATTTCGTCCAGCGTTTTCGGGCGCATGCGGGCGGCCAGCGGGGCGTGCTGCGCAAGTTGGTCCGAAAGGGAATGGTCAAACAGGTCCATAACGTAATTCTATCATAGCTCTTATGTTCTAACGCCCTAGCTTAGACATTGGGAAAAAATCTTGTATACTGAAGGTAGTGTCCATACATCTTTTAACCTTTCTCTATTGCAGGAGGGAAGCATGCGCACACAAAAAACTGCTGTCAGGGTGATTTGTACGATTCTAGCCCTCCTCCTTGCGCTGGGCCTCCCAAAGCCTGTGCAAGCTGGCGTCATCTACACGGTTACCAACAGCGCGAGCTCTGGCGCGGGTTCTTTGCGTCAGGCTATTTTGGATGCTAACAGCAACGCCGGCAAGGATTTCATCCATTTTGCTATCCCCACCAGCGACCCCGGGTATTCCACGCCGTTAGGCGTCTGGTTTATCCGCCTGACGCTGGTTTTGCCGATGCTGGAAGACCCCGCCGGCGTTGTCATCGACGGCACAACCCAGCCCGGCAGCCACCCCAATCTGCCGGGAATCATCGTTGAGCATACCGCTTCAGTTCCATCCGGGGCTGCTCTGTTAACCATCATATCTCACTACAACATCGTGATGGAACTGGGATTCTTCAACAGCCGGGGTCCCAGCATCATCATCGAAGGTGACAAGAACGCCATCCTGAACAACCAGATTTTTACATCTACTGGTTATGGTGTTTCTCTCCTGAGCGGTTCTGAGGAAAATGATGTCGACGGCAATATGATTTGCGGGCACGCGTTGGACGGGATTCATCTGGACGGTGCTGACCACAATGTGATTGATAACAACCTTATTGGGCTGCAGCCAGCTTACATTCCTACGGTCGGAAGAAATCAAGGCAATGGTATCGGCGCGGTGGGGAGTGACAACAACACCTTCCAGGGCAATTTTGTCAGCAACAACGCGGAGAATGGATTATTACTTTCTGGCTCCGACAGCAATCAAATCCTGGAGAACACGATCGGACTGGACACCGAGCGAAGTCTGGACCTTGGAAATGATGGTCATGGTTTGTTGCTCTCCGACAGCAGTGGAAACCTCGTCGCGCATAACTGGATGTCCGGAAATGGGAAAGACGGGCTGCGTATAACCGGAAGTTTATCCACAGGCAATCTTGTCCAACAAAACGGGTTCGGGACAGCCTTGTCCGTGCCTATCCCTAACACGCAGCATGGAATCGCGCTTTACAACGGTGCGCATCACAACACCATTGGCAGTTCCAGCGACGCGGAACTTTATAACATGGTCTACGGCAATGGCTGGAGTGGAATCGTGGTGGTGAACTCCCTGCTCGGCACGAATACTATTGGCAACAACTACATTTTTAACCAAGGTTTCTACGGCATCCATATCAATAACAGCCCAAATAACGCGATTATCGCGAATACTGTCGCGGGCAATGGCGCTTTGGGGGAGTCTGCAGGCGTGCGCGTGGAAAACAGCAGCGGAACAGGAGATGCTTCCGACACCAATCTCATTTGGAGCAACCAGATTTTCAACAACTACGGCAAAGGCATTCAGTTAGTGGGGGATGCCAACAATTACATCCTTCGACCGGTCATCCTGAGCGCAAGCTGCAGCCTGGTGACGGGCACAGCCTGCCCCGGCTGTTGGGTGCAGGTTTTCTCGGACCTTTACGATGAAGGCCGCTATTATGAAGGCCTTGCCACGGCGGATGGCAGCGGACATTTCGCGCTGTCAATTCAGGCGGTGTCACATAACATTACCGCGGTTGCCATCGATGGTCCGGGGAATTCCAGCGAATTCTCACTGCCGTATAGTGCCTGCTTCCGCTTGGCGCTGCCTATTTTGGTAAAATAAGCGCATTTGAAACAAAAAAAGCCCGCGCTTATGCGCGGGCTTTTGCTTGCGTGGATATCTTTGCCTCAGTACCCGCTGTTGGGGTCCACAACATTGTAAAGAGCGTGGTTATCCTGATAGCGCTTCAGGTTTTCGATAGACAAATCGACCGCGTCATCCAGCAAGTGGGTAGAGGCGCCGGATGTGTGCGGCGTGATGATAACTTCTGGCAGCGCCCACAAGGGGCTTTCTGGCGGCAGGGGTTCCTGAGAAAAAACATCCAGCACCGCCCCGCCCACCTTGCCCGCTTTAACCGCCTGCGCCAGGGCGTTTTCGTCAATTAAATCCCCGCGTGAGACGTTCACCAGGAACGCGCCTGGTTTCATCGCATCGAACATTTCGGCATTGAACAAGTGTTTTGTTTCCTGCGTCAGGGGCAGCGTAAGCACCACAAAATCGCAGTCCTTCAGCATCCCCTTCAGGCCCTCAATCGGATAGAGGCGCTTAAAGTAATTGCCCATCGGGTCCCCCAAGCCTGAGGGCGTATAACCGCTGTCTTCCAGCTTCATCATATCGCGTTTGGCTGCCAGCACAGTCACGCCCAAGGGGTAGAGCAGCCGCGCGATTTCCCGACCGATCGACCCATACCCGACGATGCCAACAGTGCTGCCGCGCAGTTCTTTGGGCTGCAAGGATTTGGAGGCATTGCTGCCCCATTTTTTCTCGCGCTGCAGGGCAATCGTCTCGGGCATCTTGTGACCGAGCATAAGCAAAGCCATGAGCAAATATTCACCCATCTGGCTAACCATCGTGCCGCTGGCGGTTGTGATCACAATGCCCGGATCGGCGGCCAGCGACTGTTTTAGCGCACGGTCCACCCCGGCCAGCGAGATTTGAATCCATTTAAGCGCGGGCACCTGTTCGCGCGCGGGCAGCTGCTTGCCGTCCGAAAAGAGCACCTCAGCTTTTTCCCAGGCTTCTTTGGGCAGGTCCGCGAAAGACTTGCTGGCGGCTGCGGTCAGATGGATGTGTTTGCCCAGCGCTTTGACGCGGGCTTGCTGGGCTTCCGTGAGGGGTACGGTGCTTATAATTTCCAAAGTCTTTTTCTCGTCCATTAGATGTAAATCCTTTGCGGATCCAATTCCTCCCGTAAGATGCGCAGCTCTTCTGCTGTTGGAGCGGCGGTATATGCCATCGTTTCAGCTTGCTTAAGTTCCCAGCCGGTGTTGGCCTGCGCCTGCTCAAAGCTGCAGCCCGGATGCAAAGCCGCCAGCACCAGTTCGCCGTTCGCGTCCGGCTTGAGGATGCCCAGGTTTGTGACGAC
>JAAZPN010000212.1 GCA_012797215.1 Chloroflexota bacterium
GTTTATGGAGGCAAAATCCACATCGTTCGAGGCCAATGGTTGTAAGCCTTGACAAGAGTTGCACGTTTTAAGAAAGATGTTATAATCGAATTACTCATCATTAACCATTACTTAGAAAGTTTTAGGGCTCTTCATCAGGAAGAGCGAAATCCCTCATCACATTGAAATGTCATTTATTCAAAAATTGATAATCTACTGGACAGTTTTATTACCGTCGAATTAATCGTAGGGCATACTAAGCAACCGCATTTTTTGGCATTTTAAAAGGAAAACATGGATATTTTTGATCTGGAAAAGAAATCACTGAAGGAATTGCGGCGCATGGCCGAGGACTTGAATTTTCCAAAGCCGATCCGCCTGAAGCGTGAAGGGCTGATTGTAAAGCTTGCCCAGTCATTAGCTGAACAAGAAGGTCTGGAGATGCGCGGCGGCGTTCTGGAAATTATGAACGAAGGCATCGGGTTCCTGCGCTCCAATTATCGGATCGGCCCTGAGGATGTGTACGTGTCGCAGGCACAGCTGCGCCGATACGACCTGCGTTCGGGGGATCTCGTAATCGGACATGTCCGCCCTCCGAGAGAATCCGAGCGGCACTTTGGGCTGTTAAAAGTGGAATCAATCAACGGCCTTTCACCAGATGAAGCCCGCAAACGCGTTCGCTTTGAAGCCCTCACCCCAATTTTCCCAAATTACCGGCTAAATCTGGAACATGACCCGAAAAACCTTTCCACGCGTATGATTAACCTGATCGCGCCAATAGGCGGCGGTCAGCGCGCGATGATCGTCTCGCCACCTAAGGCCGGCAAGACCACCATCCTGAAAGACATCGCCAACGCAATCGCAGTCAACCATCCGCAAGTCCGCCAGATCATGTCGCTCATTGGTGAGCGCCCTGAAGAAGTAACGGACATGGACCGTTCGGTGGAAGCAGAAGTTATTGCCAGTACTTTTGATGAACCAGTCAACGCCCATGTGCGCATGGCGGAAATCGCGCTGGATCGCGCAAAGCGCCTGGTGGAAAACGGACTGGATGTGGTTATTCTGTTGGATTCCCTAACCCGCCTGGCACGTGCCTATAACATGGTAGTAAATCCCTCCGGGCGCACGCTTTCCGGCGGTATGGATCCTTCCGCGCTGTATCCGCCAAAACGTTTCTTTGGAGCCGCGCGCAACCTCGAAGACGGCGGCAGCCTGACCATCATCGCGACGGCCATGGTGGATACCGGTTCGCGTTTGGATGATGTCGTATACGAAGAATTCAAGGGCACCGGCAACATGGAACTGCACCTTTCCCGCCGTCTGCAAGAACGCCGCATCTTCCCCGCGATTGATATTGAGCGGTCTTCCACCCGGCGTGAGGAGTTATTGTTGGAACGTGAGACGCTCCAACGAGCCTGGTTAATGCGGCGCATGTACCTGCAAATGGTAGCAAACCCACCCCAAGGGGCGGGCATGGATACCGCGGTGGCAACCGAAGCCATTCTCCAGCGTATGGAAAAGTCAAAAACTAACGCGGAGTTTCTTGAAAGTCTGACCGATAATTAATCGGCAGTCAGAATATTTAGAGGAAACATGACAGAGCAAAACCAAAGCCCAAAACAGGGCGGTCTGCGACAGCGGAGCCTGATATCCTGGGTTCTCACCGCGCTGATTTGCGCCGGGCTGATTTCTGTGCTGGCATGGCAGCCAAAACTCGCCCGGTCGATGGCGGAATACAATCTGCCGCAGTCCACCGAGGAGCCAGAGGCTTTTGAGAGCCTTAGCGGCGCGGCACTGCAAAGCACGCCGCAATTTACGCTTGCCCCTACCCAGGAAGTATTAATCAGAGAGCCAAACCCTTACACCGAAATTGACACGAGTCTTCGCACCAGCGCGGTGGAATATACAGTCACCGAAGGCGATTCAGTGTTTAGCATCGCGCAATACTTTGATATTTCACCAGAAACGCTGCTGTGGTCCAATTATGATGTATTAAGCGATAATCCGCACGAGTTGTCGATTGGACAGGTCCTGAAAATTCCGCCTACAAACGGCATCTGGTACAAATGGACCTCCAAGGACACGCTCGAAAAGGTGGCCGCCAAGTTTTCCGTGACGGTGGACGATATCAAGCTGTATGTGGGCAATAACCTGGACTTGAGCAATCCCGTAATTGAGGCGGGACAATTTGTCATGGTGCCCGGCGGACAGCGCGAGTATATGCAGTGGGTTATCCCAGAAATTCCACGCGGCGCGGCAGGCGTTGCTACCTCACCGTTCTTCCAATGCGACACAAGTGGGATGTACTACGGCGGCAGCGGGTACTTCATCTGGCCTTCCGCGGTGCACACAATTTCCGGCAATAACTACTGGTCGGGTCATCTGGCTATCGATATCGGTGCTGGAATGGGTTCGCCCATTTACGCGGCGGACAGCGGCGTGGTGGTCTACGCGGGCTGGATGAACGGCGGTTATGGCAATGTCGTGATTATCGACCACAATAATGGGTATGTGACGGTCTATGCTCACCTAAGCGCGATTTATGTAAATTGCGGCAATGCTGCTTCGCAGGGCATGCAAATTGGGTCGGCCGGCAGCACAGGGAATTCCACCGGAGCGCACTTGCACTTTGAGATTAGGTACATGGGCGGTTTTATCAATCCGCTGACGGTCCTGCCGTTCGGATGATATAATCAGCGCGCAAGCTCCAGTAGCTCAAATGGACAGAGCAAGGCACTCCTAACGCCTAGGTTGGGGGTTCGATTCCCTCCTGGGGCATGAAAACACGTTATTCAGGCAGCCCAACAGCTGCCTGAATCATTTAACTGTAAAACATGGAGCAATTTGGCAGCCAACAACAGCACTTTTAAAGTTTTGCGTGTAGCCTTTGAAACGCAATTTGAAAGCTGCGAAATTTCAGCGGCTAAGGTTTTCAGCCGCCGATTATCACGCGTGCACGGATTTTTTCAGTAAGCTGACGAATAAAAAAGGTTGAAGATCCATCCCCATAAAAAAAACCTCTCCCGCGGGAGAGGCACATTATCTAGAAAGGTAAATCGTCAGACTCGTCTTCGTCAAAGTCATCCTCATCGCCCAGGTTGAGGTCTTCGTCTGTCTGTATGCTTTCCTCAAGGTCCCGTCGCACCCAGAGCTGAAGGATGTCACCTTCTTCCACAGTCAGCGCCTGGGCCGCAATGATAAGCGCTTCCTTTCTCAGCCCGATTTCGTCGCGATACTCCAGGAACATGGTTTGTTTCTGCTTCCAGGCGCGCGTGCAGCGCTCCAGAAGAGCCTGGCTGTTGAATGAGCGCACGCTTGTGGTCGCGACCCGATAAAGCAGGGGGCCTTCCAAAACACCTGCTGTCCAGGCGGAAGCGCTGCCTTCTTCTTGCGAGTCCTCGATCAGGTCGAAGTCCGGTGTTGGACCTTCAATGATGGTGATTTTGTTGTCCATGATTCTCCAGGCGCTATGATACCATAAACGACAAGAAAAATTGGGGGCAGATTCTCGGGATTGTTAGGTGTGAAGACAGCCAAAAACGGGCTGATAGTTTTAGCTGATCAACCCGTTTTTAGATCCAAATTTTGCTTAGTTCGCGGTGTTGTTCCAGAACCAGTTATAGGCGTAGTAGTAATCACCCTGCAGGCGGATCGAGATTCGCTGCAAACCGATCAAGTCCGAAGGGATGTCATAGGTAGCGGTCAGGGTGCCGCCTTCGCCAGTTTCCAAAGTTGCGACTTCAATGCCGCCGATACCGCGCGTCCACATCTTGCCCATCAATACCTTGAACTCATAATCCTTGGGAAGGTTGTAGGCTTTGATGGTGACTTTGCTGTCTTTCACGACAGATTCGATAAAGAAGTACGGGTAACCGGTGTAGCCGTCCGAGGGTGGTACAGGCGGTTCGCTGCCGGTGTTATTCCAGAACCAGTTGTAGGCAAAGTAGCCGCCAGTGCCTTCCAGACGGATCGAAACGCGTTCATCGCTGGCCAGCTCGGCAGGGATGTCAAAGGTGGCTTCAAAGCTGCCGCCGTCGCCGGAGTTCAGTTTAGCAACTTCAATACCCTTGATGCCGCGCGTCCACATCTTGCCCATCAGAACTGTGAATTCTACGTTCTTAGGGAAGTTGTAGGTGTGGATGGTGACATCTTCACCTTTCACTACACTGACAATCGAAAAGGTGGGAATATTGCCGCAGCCGCAGTCTGGAGTTTGTTCATCCGGCTCGGTTGGTTCCGGCCATGTGCCGCTGGCATCGTTCCAGAACCAGTTGTACGCAAAGTAGGGATTATCTGTACCCTGGGCGCGGATAGCAATTTGTGCCCGTCCCTTTAGCGCGGCGGGGATGTTGAAGGTTGCTGTGAACGCGCCGCCTTCACCCGAATTAAAGGTTGCCACCTCAATTCCGCCGATGCCTTTCGTGCCTATTTCGCCCATCAGAACCTTGAAGTTCTTGTTGGCAGGCATATCCTTGGTGAGAATTGTTACGCTGACGTCTTTTTCCACCGCTGAGATGGAGAAAGTTGGGTAAGTGGAAGCTTGCACTCTGCCAACCCCCAAAAACAGGGAAAGCACGAGAACGAGTGCCGCTGCTTGTAAAACAAGACGATGCTTTTTCATTTTTTCTCCTTCGACAATGCTCGGGCCAAAAGTGTTAATTAACCCGAATTTCAGTATATCACTCGGACTCAGGACGCATTATAGGTTGGAAAAGTTCCACTTTAAAGAAAGTGTTTACAGATTATAGCATTTTCGTAGTCTGAATCAAATATTTGTTATCGGTTTGGGTAGAAATAAATCAAAAAGCACCTGAAAAGGTGCTTTTTGATTTCAGGACTCCGATTACTTTTGCGTAATCTTGATGGACTTTGGTTTGGCTTCTTCTGCCTTGGGGATGTTCAGGGTCAGAATGCCGCTGTCGAGCGTCGCTTCCACCTTGCTGCTGTCCAGCGGAGTGGGAAGCGAAATCACGCGGTGGAAGCGGCCGGCGGGCAGTTCTGCCAGCAGATACTCAGTACGCGCGTCCCGTTCCAGCTTCACTTGACCGCTGATCGTCACAACTTCGTTCACAATCTGGATATCCACGTCCTCAGCGCTGACGCCGGGCAAATAGGCTCTCAGCTCATAACCTTCTGGAGTGGCTTTCACGTCCATCGGGAATGAAACTTGGGGTTCAAATTCTCGGTCCAATTCGCTCATCGCGTCGGCAAGCGCCTGCATTCTGAACCTGCGGCCGTAGGGGTTTAAATAAAAGGTCATATCCTGCTCCTTATACATTTATGATGGTTGTTGTTTTTACTTTAGGCGCTGGATATTTGATTTCTGTTTACAATATGTTGGCGATTTATTAGAAAACAAAGGATCAAACTGATGAAGAAAAATAGCAAAATTGTGCTAGGCGCGGCGGTAGCCGGGCTTGTTGTTCTGGCGGGATTGTACCTGTATCGCGGTTTTCTCTCCGGACGCAGCGCTGCGGTAATCACCTTCTTGCGCGCTCCCGGGCAGCATGCTGATTGGAAAACCAGCGCGCTTTCGCGCTGTGCTGACGCGCCTTTTAGTTTTCCAACGGATGGATTCATTGGTTACTTATGGGGAGACAGCTTTAAACCACTGCACAAACACCAGGGAATTGACATTTTTGCGGGCACCGACACAGGTCAGACGCCGGTCTACGCTCCTTATGACGGCTACCTTACGCGTCTGGACAGCTGGAAAAGCAGCCTGATTATTCGCGTTCCCGATGACCCTCTGAATCCCGGCACCCAGATCTGGCTCTACATGACGCATTTGGCCGACCAGCAGGGAAAATCTTTAATCGCCGCTGACTTCCCGGCGGGCACGCAGGAAAAAGCTGTGCAGCGAGGTGATCTTCTGGGTTATCAGGGTAATTATTCGGGGGACCCTAACAAACCCACAGGCGTCCATCTGCATTTTTCAATCGTAAGAGATGACGGCAGTGGCAAATATCTGAATGAACTTGAATTCGAGAACACCATCGACCCCTCACCCTACTTCAATCTGCCATTAAACGCGCGCGGCAATAAGAACTCCATTCCGATATGCTCTACTGGTGGCGAATAAAAAGGGAAGAATCAGTTGAGGTTAATGTGAATTCTGTTTTTGCCGCTTTTCGAAAAATGGGCACCAGGAAGAATCTCGTTTTATTGGCTTATTCATCCGTTTGGAAATACTCTGAATATTCGCTATAATACCGAGAGTAAAGAGGAGGAGGTTTTCGCGTATGCAAGAAATTGCCCCCAACGTGTTCATTGAACACAACTCCCTCGGTTTGGTGACGGGTGTCATCCGGGGAAAAGCGGGTTCGGTATTAATTGATTCACCCAGCCGGCAGGATGAGATGCGTTCCTGGCGCAGCGGCACCGCCCGCTTGATCACCGGGGACCCCAAATTCCTTGTACACCTTGACACCAACTACGACCGTCTGCTGAGCATAAAAGGCACTGATTGCGTCATCGTTACGCACACTAACAGCCTTGTGCAGGAGAAAGTCAAGCCCTCCGCCTCCAAAAATGTTGATGAGAGCCAAATTCCTGGTGAAGGGTACGAAGTGCCTATCAGCCCATTCCGTTTGCTTCCCCCTGAAATTGTGTTTAATCAATCGTTATCGCTTTTTTTGGATGAAAACGAAATCTTTTTGGAATATCATCCAGGCTCCAATTTCGCTGGTATTTGGGCGGAATTACCATCCAGAAAAGTGATATTTGTTGGTGATGCTGTCCTTCCTGATCAACCTCCCTTCCTGGCGTATTGTGATTTGGAGTTGTGGCTGAAGGATTTGGACCTTTTGAGCAGCAAGAAGTACCGCAATTATCAGATTGTCTCCGCGCGTACAGGTGTCGTGGGGCAGAACCAGGCTGATGAAATGATTGGGCACATCGGCGCGATAAAAGCGCTCCTCTCGCCTCTCATAGCCAAAAAAGCAGGCCTGGAGGAAGTGCTTACGCTGATACCCGAAATCCTGCGCAGGTATGAACCCAATGCCAACACCAGCGATATGTACTACAACCGCTTGCGCTGGGGCTTGACGACTTACTACGAACTCAATCACGTCTGAAACATGAGGTGTGGTCATAAATAATAATCGTGATTACGAGCCGTTGGTTCACCTGACCCGCGGTGGCATTGTGGAAAGCGTGCATTATGGCGCATTCGCGGTGGTGGATGCTCAGGGCAAACGGCTTTGCTCTATGGGTAATCCAGACCTGGTCACCTTCCCGCGCAGTTCGATGAAGCCTTTTCAGGTTTTACCTTTTGTGGAAGATGGTGGTCTTGAGCAGTTTGACCTCACCGATGAGGAACTCGCGATCATGTGCGCCTCCCACTCCGGCACCGACGCGCATGTGGCTGTCCTGCGAAGTATTCACCAGAAAGTAGGCCTGCAGGAATCCGATTTGGAGTGCGGCGTGCATTATCCTTCTGATCGCGCAACCAGCGATGCCATGCGCATGCGTGGAGAACTACCTACCCCGTTTCGACATAACTGCTCTGGCAAGCACAGCGGCATGCTGGCAGCAGCACAGATGCATGGTGACGGTTTGAGAGGCTATACTTACCTTGAAACAAGGGTACAACGTCGTATTCGCCTGGCGATGTCAGAAATGAGTGGGGTACACTATCAGGCACTTATTCCTGGTGTGGACGGCTGCTCCGCGCCGGTTTACGCCCTGCCGCTAAGCGCTTTTGCCAAGGCAACCGCGCACCTGTGCGACCCACAACTTTTTGTACCTGAGCGTCAGGCTGCCTGTAAACGGATCACGGACGCCATGCGCGCCTATCCGGTCATGGTTGCTGGTCCAGGCAAGCTGGACACGGTGATGATGCAGCTGTTTGGGGATAAACTGATATCAAAAGGGGGAGCGGAAGGTTACCAGATGATTGGCTTGCTGCCGGATGCCGCCAAGGGAACTCCTGGAATTGGTATCGCTATAAAGTTTTCGGATGGGGACCCGGACCGGCGCGCCACATACGCGCTCGTAACAGCCATTTTAGAAGCTTTAGGTTACGATAAGCAGGTGCGAAATGAGGCTTTCCAACCTTTCTCGGATCCTGTTGTCCGAAACTGGCGCGAATTGGTAGTTGGCGAAAGATTTGTGCCTGTCTGGGTTTACTCTGCCCTCGCGCGCGGCCTGAAACAAGGGTGGTAAGTGAAACCTGAACTAGAAATTATGCCTGAGCACCGCGAACGGCTGCGGCTGGTAAACGAACGGCTGAATGAAACCTTTGGATTCCCGATTTGGCGTGAACCGCTGCCAGCGGTCGATGAGTTGGTCAGCACCTTCCTCTCCCAAAACACGAATGATGTTAACCGGGATAAGGCTTTTGCCGCCATCCGCGAGCACTATCTTGATTGGCACGAAGTTTGTGAGGCTGACCCAGACGCGTTTATGCAGGTGATCCGCGTGGCTGGTCTGGCAAACCAGAAGGGACCGAATATCCAGGCAGCCTTGCGGCGCATCTGGGAAGAGCGGGGGGAGATTGACTTGGAGTGGCTGAGGGAACTGCCAGTGGAAGAGGCGCGCGAATGGCTGCTCAGCTTTAAGGGGGTGGGGCGCAAAACCGCTGCGATTGTGCTGCTGTTTTCGCTGGGCAGACCGGCTTTCCCCGTGGACACGCATATCTACCGGGTCTCAGGCCGAATTGGCTTGCGGCCGCTGGGATTGGATGTGGAGAATACGCATAAGTACCTGGAAGCAGCGGCTGACCCGGCGGATTATTACGCGCTGCACCTGAACTTGATCCGGCTGGGGCGTGAAATTTGCCAGGCGCGCAAACCCGCGTGCTTCCGCTGTCCGCTCGTAGACATGTGTCAATATCCGGATAAGGTATTAAGCTAAGTTACGCGCTGGATTCCAGGCTGCCAACCAGCGACCAGGGGCCTGTCCAGCCAATTTTCACCTGGTATTCCTGACCGGTAAGGTCTTTTTCGGAGTCAACAAATACAATCCGATTTGTAGGCGTGCGACCATACCAGCGTCCTTTGACGCGGTGTTCGAATAAGACAGGAACGTGTTTTCCCAGAAAGGTTTCATTCAACTCTCTGAGAATGCCTTCCTGTAGGTCTTCTAACAAGCGGAAACGGCGCATTTTTTCCTCAGCCGGAACATCGTCGGGCAGCTCCCGCGCGGAATAAGTTCCCGGGCGGGGGGAGTAGCGCGCCAGGTGGGCGACATCCAGGCGTAAATCCGCCAACAAATCGTAAGTTTTCTGGAAGGCCGCTTCTGTTTCTCCTGGAAATCCGACAATGATGTCCGTCGCGATGGACACGCCCGGTATGCGTTCGCGCAGTTTTGCCACCAGTTCGCGGTATTGCTGGTTTGTATAACCGCGACGCATGGCCAGCAGCACGCCATCATCTCCTGCCTGGATGGGAACTTCAATGTGCGGCATCACTTTTGGCAGCTCCGCCACGCTAGCAATCAGTTCGTCGCTCATCCAGTTTGGGTGCGAAGTGAGAAAGCGCAGGCGTTTGATTTCAGGGATTTCCGAAAGAGAAGCCAAGAGCTGCGGTAGCTGTGGGCTGCCGGGCAGGTCCAGGCCGTAGCGGTCGATGATTTGACCTAAGAGCACAATCTCGCGCACCCCTTGCGCGGCGAACGTGGCAGCGTCTCGCAGGATTCTTTGCGCGTCACGGCTGCGTTCGCGCCCGCGTTTTAGGGGGATTACGCAGTATGCGCAGGCGTGCGAGCAGCCAAGTACCACTGGCAGATTTTCGGAGACCGCGCGCTGCTCGCCAGCCACGGCAACGCCAAATTCCTCATCCAGCATGAGGTCGATATTCTGGCGCCAATGCTCAGCCTGGCCAGCTTGCAGGCGAGTTGTGAGAAAGTCCAGGAGCGGCTGTGGGTCGGACGGCGCAGAAAAAACATCTACCCAGGGGAATCGCTTTTGCAGCGCAGGGTTACCGTGCACGCCCACCAGGCA
>JAAZPN010000213.1 GCA_012797215.1 Chloroflexota bacterium
CGGCGGTCTGTTCAGGCCGGTCTTCAATCACGAAGTCATATCCGCTGGTATTCACATCCGGAGGCAGCACTTCCAAGCCCATGGCCTTGGATTCAGCCACGTACAGCGCGCACTTATCAATGTCGTTCTTCCACGCGGAAAGCAGCGCCGTCATGTACTCCACCGGGTAGTAGTACTTGAGGTAGGCGGTCTGCACCGCGATAACGCCATAATCCGCCGCGTGGCTTTTATTAAAGCCGTAATGCGCGAAACCTTCCCAGTCCGTGAAGATCGATTCAGCGTCCTTGCGGGCAATGCCGTTCCTGACCGCGCCTTCGATAAACTGCACGCGGTGGGCGGCAATTTCCTTCTCTTTTTTCTTGGAGATGGCGGAGCGCAGTTTATCCGAATCCGCGGGGGAATACCCTGCCAGGGCAATAGCCGCCTGCATGACCTGTTCCTGGTAGACCGCGTGCCCATAGGTTTCCTCGAGGATGGGTTTCAGCTTCTCGTGGGCATAGGTGACCTGCTTGCGCCCATGCATCCGGTCGATGTACTCGGGAATGCTGTCCATCGGACCCGGCCGGAACAGCGCGATCATGGCAATCAGGTGCGAGAGCTCGGTCGGCTGCATCTGCATGATTTTGCCGGTCATGCCGTTGCCTTCCAGCTGGAACATCCCGACCGTGTGCCCCTCGCTGATGTAGCGGTAGACCTCCGGGTCGTCGGTGGGAATGCTTTCGAGGGTTAGCTTTCTGCCGTGGCGTTTTTCAATCAGCTCACAAGCTTTCGCCATAATCGTGAGCGTCACCAGCCCTAAAAAGTCCACTTTCAACAAGCCGAGATCGTTAATTCCGTCCATATCGTACTGGGCTACCGACTTAATCGGAAGGTCCTCGTTCTGGCCGGTCGGGCGGTGCAGCGGCAGGTATTCCGTGATGGGCTGATCACTGATGATGACGCCTGCGGCGTGGGTGCCTACGCTGCGGATGCCGCCTTCCATGCGGCTGGCGGTGTCAATCAGCTTTTTCATTTGCTCGCTGGATTCGTAAACAGCGCGCAGTTCCGGGGATTTTTCCAATGTTTCGGCGATGCTGGGAGTCTTCCCCTGTTGAGGGCCTGGTATTATTTTCGCTACCCGGTCCACCTCCGGAAGTGGCACATTCATCACCCGCCCAACGTCGCGGATGGCGCCGCGCGCGCCCATGGTGCCAAAAGTGATAATCTGCGCGACTTTATCCGCGCCGTATTTTTCGTTGCAATATTCCATCATATCCGCGCGCCGGTCATCCTGAAAATCCAGGTCGATATCCGGCATGGTCACGCGGTCCGGGTTCAAGAAGCGCTCGAACATCAGTTTATGCCGGATAGGCTCTACTGAGGTAATCCCCAGCGCGAAAGCCACCAGCGAGCCAGCCGAGGAGCCGCGGGCGTTGTACCAGATGTTTTTATTTCGGGCGTGCCGGCACAGGTCCCATACAATCAGGAAGTATTCCTCAAATCCCATTGTTTGAATGACGCCCAATTCGTAATCCAGGCGGTCGCGCGTTTCCGGCAAGTCCGCCTCCCCTGGGATGCGCTTGCGCAGCCCTTCCACGCACAGTTCGCGCAGGTAGGCGCCTGGGTTTTCGCCGTTGGGCAGTTCGAATTTGGGCAGGTGGTAGCCTTTTCGGGTCAGGTCTACCTCACAGCGCTCTGCGATTTCAAGCGTATTGCTAAGCGCTTCTGGAATTTCCGAAAAGAGGTAGCGCATCTCCTGCGGACTGCGCAAGTAGTACGAGTCGTCCGTCATGGTCATGCGGTTTTTGTCCGTGAGCAGCTTGCCGGTCTGAATCGCCAGCAGCACATCCTGCATTTCCGCGTCCTCGCGCCGGATGTAATGCACATCGTTGGTGGCAATCATGCGCGCCTGGAATTTTTCGGCCAGCCCAAGCAATCCGCGGTTAACCTGGTTCAATTCCGGCAGGTTGTGGTCCTGAATTTCAAGGAAAAAGCGGTCTGTTCCAAACAAGTCCAGATACCAGCGCAGCGCGCGTTCTGCCTTCTCGGGGTCGCCCTCCAGAAAGGCGCGCGAAAGCTCCCCCGAGAGGCAGGCAGAACTGGCAATTAAACCCTGCGCGTGAGCGGCAAGGAATTCTTTATCGATGCGGGGGTGGTAGTAGAAGCCTTCCAGCTGGCTGGCGGTGGCAATTTGCAGCAGGTTTTTATAACCCTGCACGTTTTCGGCCAGCAGCACGAGATGGAAGGGTTTTTTATCTTTGTTTACGTCTTTATCAAATCGGGAGCGCGGGGCGAGATAAGTTTCCAGCCCGATAATGGGCTTGACCCCAGCCGCGTTCGCAGCTTTGACAAAATCCAAGGTGCCAAACATGGTGCCATGGTCTGTCAGCGCCACCGCGGGCATGCCCAGTTCGCGCACCCTGGCAACCAGATCCGCGGGCTTGCCGAAGCCGTCCAGAACTGAATATGAGGAGTGTACGTGCAGATGAACAAACGACATAATGCCGCGCTGGTCCTTTGAGTGCTGTTAATAAATGCGGGAGATTCCGCCCGCGTACTTTCACCGCATCCAAAGTATAGCATACGGTTTTTGTGGAGCGGATATTAAACTTTAAAAATTTCTGCATTTTTAAGCTGCGTGTTTTTTCCTCGTCCAATGGACGGATTTACGCGCTTCTAATGTTCGTTTGCGGGGAAAGGATGGTCGGGCGTGAAAACCGGCTGGCCGTTGAACTCCCGCACCTGGGAAAGTTCGCCCAGGCGGGTTTTGTCTCGCAGGGAAATCAGAATTTCTTCAGAAATCTGGCGGCTGGCGCGCACGGAATCCCCGATGAAGCCGATGATGATCAGAATGATGCCCACAATGGTGAGCGTGCCGCCAATCGTGACGGACTGCAGCAGCCGACCGGCGGGGTCGGTGATGAAATAGTAAATCAGAAAGCGCAACAAAAGAGCCAGACCGGCCGCCAAAAAGACCGCGCCGAGCGAGACAAAAGTGCGCAGAGGCTGGTAGAGCACATACGAGCGCACGATAACGCCGCTTTGCTTCCAGATGAAGTGCAGCAAGCCCCTATGCAGCCGAGACTCACGCAGGTTCGAGTTGGTCTTAATAGGAATGTGGGCGATTTTCATCTGGCTCTTGCCGGCCTGCACCAGCGTCTCGAGCGTGTAGGAATAGGGGTTGAACACCTGCAAAGGGAGCGCAGCGTAGCGGGAATACGCCCTGAAGCCGCTGACGGTATCCGGCACCTTTGTTCCGGAGACTTTCCGGGCAATCCAACTGCCAAACGCTTCCATTCTGCGTTTTACCGCGGAAAAATGCGCGTTTTCCGCTGGATTCCGGTCGCCAATCACCAGGTCTGCGGAATCGTCCAGAATCGGCTGAATTAGGCGTTGAATTTCATTACCCGGATATTGGTTATCGGCGTCTGTATTGACGATGATATCCGCGCCAAGAGCCAGCGCGAATTGGATGCCGGATATGAAGGCGCGTGAAAGCCCTCGGTTGCGCCGATGACGAATGACTGCGTCTGCGCCGTTCTCAAGCGCTACCCTGGCTGTACCGTCCGTGGAGCCGTCGTCAATGACAATCACGTGCACTTCGTCTACGCCTTCAAAACTGCGGGGAATATCCGCTAAAGTGCCGGCGATGTTTTCAGCTTCGTTATAAGCAGGGATTTGGATGACGAGTTTTTTCAACGCGGACTCCTTGGAAAGCGCATTCGCGCACGCATTACACTTCCTGAGCATATTTTATCATCCTTACACGGCATATTGACGCTGATCATCAGCGCGTATTTCGCCTCTCCGTTCTATGAATCTATTATCGCCTAAAAAAACTGGCGCTCAAAATTGTGGTATATATGAAATATGTCCCGCCTTAATCGCTGTAGCGCGTTCCTCGCATGCATCCTGCTGTTCTCGCTCGCCTTGCTGCCGGTCCAAAAGGCCGCGGCGGAAGCCGAACCCATGCCGCTGGCTGATGTGTCCGCTGGGGACCTGATTATGGCAATGAACACCCTGCGAATGTCCAACGGACTTCCCGCGCTTATCGAAGACCCGATTATCAACGCGGTAGCGCAGGGCACTGCCCAAATTATGGCCGACCAATTGCTCACCTGGCATATTGGCGATGTGAAGGGGCGCATCGCGGCGGCCGGCTACGGCGGCGGGGGCACGGTTTGGGCAACCGAAAACTTTGCCGTCGGCTATAACGCCGGCATTGATGAAATCATGCTGATGTGGGCCGACCCGGACCATATGCGCCCCGCTACCCAGTCTTATTACTGCAACGTCGGCGCGGGGGTCGCCAGGGCTTCCAATGGTTCCACCTATTACATCCTGCAGGCGGCTTACGTCTCCGGCAAAGAATGCGGCACCTATACGTCTCCCGGAGGACCTGGCGGCGGAGGCGGCGCTTACGGCATTATCGTGCCGGTCGCAATTGCCGAGCCAGATGCCAGCGGAAGAATTGTGCACGAAGTGCAATCCGGGCAATCTTTTTGGGCAATCGCGGTGGCATATCAGACCACTATCAAGGAAATCCTGCGTTGGAATAACCTGCCCGAAGGCACCACCCTGCAGGTTGGGCAGCTGCTGGTAATCCCTAATCCGAACTCCCCAGGTTACCAAACGCCTACTCCTATCGGCTTCTTTAGCGCCAGTCCACCCGGGCCGGATGGGAAAATCA
>JAAZPN010000020.1 GCA_012797215.1 Chloroflexota bacterium
TATGGGATACAGCGGCAGTATTCAGGAAGCGATTTGCCGGCTGTGGGTGAGCCAATCCATGTGTTTTTCGTGCACCGCGACGAAGTGCGCGAGCCGATGCTGGAACGCAAAAGCGCCTTTCACGCGGAGTGCTTCTACGACTTCACTCCGATAATGAGCGGGTTAATCCGCGAGCATCTGTTTTCGGAGGCGGGCGGGTCTTGTATCGCCTTCCAGCAGGAAAATGGGCGGGTTGTTCCGGTACTCGAAGAAGAAGAGAAAAAATACCCGGACCGTTTCGTCGTTGAACAGATACAGCGCGGCGCGTTGGATTTCTGCCGCGATTTCCTGGAGGCTTTCGGAGACTATCTGCCTTGGCTTCCGTTTAAAAACCAGGAGCTTTCGTTTCCGTTTGAGGGCTATCTGAGCAGCATGAAGGATGGAGATTGCAGGCTCTTCAAAGCTTCTTATTTTGAAGATACGGTTTACGGCGCAAAGGCTTCAATCAATATCTACGATTTTATGAAAGCCCAATATGCCCGCATGTCCAGACCCGAGATGGGTGGACCAGACGTGGTCAACCGCCTTCTACATAATCGTGGAAAACTGACGAAATTAATCGCTTATACCCTTTTCGACCGCATCACTTTAAAGGAAAAAGTGAAAAAGCAATTAGCGAAGCGTAAGTTTCTGTTACGCGTTACGACCAAGGTCTACCATGCCTGGAAAAAACTAAAGCACAGAAGCCCCTAAGGTGGGTTCGCGTGGGATAAGATGGCGTTGTTTATTGTTGGTAAATCCTTTCGTGGATGGTAAACCAGGGCTTTATCTCTCAGCGCTTATTGAAAACTATTGTGATGTCAACGCCCGACGCTTAAAGCTATAATAGTAGGAACACATCAGCAATTGACTTGGTGTCAGCAATTCATGGATACAATTCGGCAAGCGAAGTCTGAAAAATACAATTTACCAGTCGCGGAGCGCCTGATTCTAGCCGCTCTGCTGCTCGCTTTTGTGGCCTGCGCGGGGCTGTTGGCCTTCAATTTGAAGCAAGGCATTGTCCCGGACGAGAATGCGCACTTCATCTTCGCCAAGCATTACGCTGGCACTCTGGGTATCCCCCCGGACGTCCCGCAAACCTACGCGCAAGGCTGGTACATCGCGCATTACCCCTTTCTCTACCATTGGCTTTCCGGGAGAGTGATTAACCTCACGCAGCTCTTGCAGCCAGCGGCTTCAGACTGGACGCTGCTGGTGGTCCTGCGTCTTACCAGCGCTCTATACTCGGCCGGAACTTTGCTTTTTACCTACCTCCTATCCAAAGAGCTGATACGCAAAAAGTGGTGGCCGCTTTTGCCTGTCTTTTTGCTGGCAAACACCCTGATGTTTACCTTTTTGGCTGGCGGCGTGAATTATGACAGCCTGACCAATCTGCTGTGCACCGCGGGGCTCTTTTTCCTGATGCGCGTTTTTTGTGGCCGGGAATTTCTCAGCAACAGTTTGGGCTGGCTCATCTGCATTTGCCTGGCCTGCCTGGTGAAGTTCGCGGTGCTGCCCCTGGCGCTGCTCACCTTCCTGGCCTGGCTTGGTTTCACCATTTGGAAGCGAAAAAAGCTCCTCCCCCAGCCCAAGTGGAACCTTGGTCGGGCGGCGCTGCTGGCGGCAGCCTTGCTGCTCGTGCTGGGCAACCTGGCGCTCTACGGTTACAACCTGGTGGTGTTCCGCGAAGTGCTGCCCGACTGTGAAGACATGTTCCAGGCCGCGCAGTGCGCGCTCAGCCCCTACCATGAACGCCTGGAGGAGTTGGGTCTGCCTGAGAAGCTGACTATTCCGGAGAGCATTCGGCAGGGTTACCCGGACCCGTTGGAGTACCTTACCGGGCAGTGGTTCAAGGACATGCTCACCAAGACTTACGGCATCCTGGGGCACAAGTCTTACTTCCCGGGGCATATCATCACCTTCTACCAGCTGTTCTACCTGGGGATGCTCCTTTTGGCTGTGCGCTTCTGGCGCAAGCCCGGCTTTGCCATTTGGAGCGCGCTTGGCATCATTGCCGGGTTTGTGCTGGCGGTGTTCATCGTCAATTTTGAAAGTGAACTAACCTACGGCTTCAAGCAAATCTCGCTGCAAGGACGTTACCTCTTTCCGGTCATCGGGCTGTTCTACGCGCTGACAGCCTACACGCAAAGCCTGGTGAAACCCAAGTTTCTAAGGGTTGTGCTGGTGGTAATCAGCTGTGCGCTGTTTATTTTTGGCGGTCCGCTCAAATTCCTGACCCTGGCGGACAAGGCGTTTGCCGGCTGGTTCCTCCCTTAGTTGCACCGTTCTGGCTCTGTTGAATAATCAAAAAACGCGGCTTTGCCGCGTATGTAGTTTCCTGGAGGACTTTTCAAACCCAGGTTTACAGCCTGAAGTTACCCGTCCTTGTGTTCTTCCTCAGGTTCTTCCTCTGTTAGTTCCTCCGTCTGGTCATTTGCAGATGCTTTCTTTTTGCGCGACGCGACCAGCAGCAGCACGCCCGCCCCTGCCAGCAGCGCCACCGCCGGTAGCAACCATAAGGGGTCAATCCCCGCGGCCCTTTCCCACAAGTCGGGCACGGCTGTTGGAGTGGGGGTCAGGCTAGGGAGAAGCGTGCGCGTGGGCGTGGCTTGTGGAGTGGGTGTTTGGGTGAGCGTTGGCGTCACCGGTGAGGGCGTTGGGGTGA
>JAAZPN010000214.1 GCA_012797215.1 Chloroflexota bacterium
CGCGAATAATCAAGTAACCGCAATGCAGCCCTGCCTCGCCATCAGCATTCCGGACAACGGCGGCTGGTGATTAGCAGGGCTGTATCAGGAGGTCTCTATGTACCAGATCGACAAACCCGCTGCACGAAAGATCATGGTAGAGGAGCAGGGCTACTCTCCACAGAAGGTGGATCGCCTGCTCGCGGATTACCCTCCCATCCATGAGCCGTTAGCCGATGCTGTGAAGCAGTGGCTGGAAGACCGCACCATTTCCTCAGTGAAAGTGGAGGGATTGGAAATCCAACAGGTCATGCAGGATCAGCATTATCACTTTCTGGTAGCAATTAAAAAACTGAACCTTCTGTTGGATGAATCTACCCCGACTGATGAACGCAAGCGACTGCTGGAGGACTTGCGGACACCGGCTATATTCTTATAGAAAGGGGGTGGATCATGGCACCACTAAATGTATATGGAATGCGGGCGGATGTATGGGCCAGGACTCCCGTCTATATGAGGCTGGACGCGCTTAATGAAATGGAGAGGCAGCTAGCTTCTCAAGAAAACAGGCCGGCTTTACCTGTGGCTGTGATTCCACCAGATAAAAGGAAACCTGGGCTCCAGGGGTATTTCGATCCGAAAGAGGGAAAGAACGGGGGAATTTTTGTTGATCCTCAACTGATCTATAACGATGAACCTTACCAGGCAGCGGAGACCTATTTTCATGAGGCGCGCCATGCCTACCAGCATGAGGTTGCCATCAACTCAAAAAAACACCCCGAGGTCAGCCGCGAACAGGCCGACCAGTGGCGCACGAATGATGAAGCCTACATCGGCAGTGAGGATATCGAGCTGGAGGAGTACCAGTACGGGCATTATTATGGCCAGCCCATGGAAGTGGATGCGCGCCAGGCCGGGCAGGACCGGACAGAAGAATTATACGCGGGCCAGTTCCAGGATCAGGCGGGCTATTCTCAATATCGCGCGAAGGCGGATGCCACCAAAGACGAATGCGAGCGAAAAGCAATCAACCAGCTTGGTCGGGATTATCAGGCGAAGGCCTGGCAGGCCGTGCAGGCAAAGCACCAGGCTCAACAGGATATGCAGCAGGTTAGGGGGGTGGAAAACCCTGTGCAGGAACCAGTCACTTCGCAAGAAAATGGGCAACAAATCTTGGAAGGCGGCTTGAGCACCGCTGAAACTACAGCTGAGACAATCGCGCCGGAATATGGTGCGGCCAAAGAAGCCGGACAGGTGGCGGAAACAACTTCAACCGAAACCTCCGAGTTAACAGGTCAATCGATGGAGCCGCCAGCCAGTCAGCCGTCTGAATCCGAAGGCCCAGCTGCTAATGTAGATGAGAGTGAAGAAGAAAGCTATGGGTATGGATATGGTTACTAGCAGCAGTGCCCCCGTAAAAAAAACCAGCGTGTTCGATGGGATTGAACTACACTCCACCCCACCGTCCTTCAACATTTCTGAAGCAAAGTGCAGCCTTATCGGGATAGACTTGTCAGGCCGGGAGATTCGTATTCCCTTAAGCGATGACACGCTTAGTAAACATATCCTGTTTCTAGGCGGCATTGGAATGGGTAAGACGAATTCAATCTTTCAGATTATTTCCCAGCTGCGAGAAAAAATGTCCCCTAACGATGTCATGTTGATCTTTGATACGAAGGGTGACTTCTACAACTCTTTCTACCGGCGAGGAGATATCGTCATCAGCAACGATGAAAAAGCCACTGGGCCTGCTGGACCAGACTACTGGAACATATTTAATGAGATCGAGCAAGATTCCTCTATGGAAGAGAACATTATCGAAATGGCTCGTTCGCTGTTTTACGAAAAATCGCAGCGCTCCAGCCAGCCTTTCTTTCCTAACGCCGCACGCGACTTATTTACCGGGATCCTCATGCACTACTGCCGCTCTGTGGGCTGTGAGGAAAGGAATAATCAGATCCTTCGTGATTTTTTGGATCGATCTCCGTCGGCGGAAATCCGAGGAATGCTGCAGAAGTATGATGACTTGAAGGCGATGGTTAGCTATATTGCCGAAGATAAATCCCCCCAAACGCAAGGCGTCATTTCTGAACTGCAGCAACTGGTCCGTGAGATCTTTGTGGGAAATTTTCGCAAAGCCGGCAGTCTTTCCATCCGCCAAGCCGTTCGCACTAAAGGCGCGCGGGCGGTTTTTATCGAATATGACCTCGGCATTGGCAGCATGCTCACCCCTATATATTGTCTGTTGATGGATTTAGCAATCAAAGAGGCTCTATGCCGGAAGAAAAGCGAAGGTAATGTTTGGTTCATCATCGATGAGTTCCGCCTGATCCCAAACCTTCAACACGTGGATGATGGGGTGAACTTCGGACGCGGTTTAGGGGCCAAATTTATCATTGGGGTGCAGAATGTAGAGCAGCTTTTCC
>JAAZPN010000215.1 GCA_012797215.1 Chloroflexota bacterium
CCCCCAGGAGGGGATAACCGCGCTGAGCGTCAATCCCATCAGCGGGGCATTGAAAGGCGAGCAAAGCAAGGCCACCAGCAGAAGCAGGGGGGAATTGTTCAGAAGCGCCACTGCCAATAGAAGCGCGCTGAACGCGAGCATGACAAAATAAACTGGGTTGAGCGCGGTCTTTGGCTGCAGGTCGTCGTGCAGAAAGCCTTCAATTTCCGCTTCGGAGGCGCTGCGGATCATCAGGCGCATGCGGCGCTTCTGATTGGGAGGCAGGCTGTTGAATCCGTCCGGACTGGTCTGACTGGTAGGTATGTTCATTGGAATCCGGTCTCCTTGACGATGATCTGGAGGCTTGCGCCGCTGGTAAGGCTATGAAATAATTATACCGCCTTTGACTGGGCGCATCTTTGGATTGCAGACCCGCGCACGTAAATACCTGCGCGTGACAATGCTCCGGCATGCGGTAAAATTGGCGGCATGAACACCCGTAAAATATTGAAAACCTTTTTGCTGATCCTTGGCGCGCTTGCGCTGCTGGCAGGCTGCGCGCGGCCGAGCGCGACCGAGCTGCCAGTGATAGCGACCGAGACCGATATCCCCGCCCCAACTTTGATTATCGTGGAGACAGCTACGCCAGAGCTCACGCCCGAACCCCTGCCGCTTATCACCGCGGACATGGTGCTTTGGACGCCGCCAAACGCGGATTTCTCGCAGGCGCAGACGCTCGCGCCGGATTTAGCAGCCTACGCTGCCGCGAATGGACTCGCGCTGGAACAGCGCGAGCAGCTCAGCGCGGAAGAGCTTGGCCCCGCGGTGCGCCTGGTTGTTGCGTTATCATCGGCGGCTGAAATAAACGCGTTGGCAGCCGCGGCTCCTGGCACGCAGTTCTTGGCTGTGAGCGTGCCGGATGCGCAGGTTAGCGCCAATGTGCATTCCCTTAATACCTCATCTTCAACGCTGGAAGAACGCGCTTTTTTGGCTGGGTACTTGCTGGGCATGGTTATTCCCGACTACCGCGTGGGGGTAATCAGCCAGGCTGGCACCCCGGAAGGTATTAAAACCTTTGATTCGTTCAGCGTGGGCGCGCGTTATTTCTGTGGGTTATGCAATTCACGCTTTGGTCCCATCCTTTTCTATCCTAAGGGCGCCCAGATTACTGACCCAGGCAACCCAGGTGATTGGCAGGCTGCTGCTGATTTGCTCCTTGCAAATACTGTCAAAGGCGTTTTCATTCAACCCGAGGTGAGCTCTGCTGAACTGGTCAATTACCTGCAGGCGGCTGGCGTTCAGTTGGTGGGCATCAGCGGCCAGGCGGGTTACAACGCAAGCCCGCTCTGGTTGGGCTTGTTTGGCTCTGACCTGAGCGCCGACGCGGTCATCCTGGCGGCCCGGCTGCTGCAGGGCGAGCAGGTCGGAGCGGTACGAACAGGAATCACGCTGACGCATATCAACGCGGATGTAATTACCGAAGGCAAACAGCGCCTGTTTGATGTAACCGTGCAGGATGTGCAGTCCGGTCTTGTGCGGGTTACGCCCGTGCAATAAATGGTGTTTTGGGCTTAAAGCTCGAGGCTGGTTTGACCTTGACGTTCGCTGGACAGGGACGTGAAAAGGTAAAAACTGAGAAGCTTCGGCTGTGAATCGGCTTGACGAAAGGGTCTTAACCTGATAGACTCACGCCTTGCTGGAATGGCAGGCACCTGAATCGGTCTTGCGGTTTGACAAGGCATTTGATATACTTGTTCAGCTAAAAGCCGATATTTAATAATTTAATAAGAAGGGCGCCGGCGTAGCTCAATGGTAGAGCAACCGCCTTGTAAGCGGTAGGTTATGGGTTCGATTCCCATCGTCGGCTCAGATTAACCGTTAGCGATTGAGATTGATGCTAATCAACCTCGATCTCCAGCGGGTAAAGAGCTAAGCGCCCGGCAGCAATAAGGACGGTTACCCAAGTGGACAACGGGGACTGACTGTAAATCAGTTGGCAGAGGCCTTCGGAGGTTCGAATCCTTCACCGTCCATCTCAGATCACAGGAATGTGACCTGAATTTACGGCTGCCCTCATAGCTCAGTTGGTAGAGCGCGTTCTTGGTAAGAACGAGGTCATGGGTTCGAATCCCATTGAGGGCTCTATGCCGAAATATGAAGAAGACATGTAATTATTAAGGAGATAAGCATGGCAAAACAAAAATTTGACCGGTCTAAACCCCACATGAACGTGGGCACCATGGGCCACATTGACCATGGGAAGACCACCCTGACAGCCGCGATCACCAAGGTTTCCGCCTTGCGTGGTTTTGGTGATTTTCGCGCGTTTGATTCAATTGACAACGCCCCGGAAGAGAAAGCCCGCGGTATTACAATCAACATTTCCCATGTTGAATATTCAAGCCCCAAGCGCCACTATGCCCATGTGGACATGCCTGGTCACCGTGACTATATCAAGAACATGATTACCGGCGCTGCCCAGGTAGACGGCGCTATTCTGGTTGTTTCCGCGCCAGATGGCCCCATGCCCCAGACTTACGAACACGTTCTGTTGGCCCACCAGGTGGAAGTCCCCGCCATCATCGTCTTCCTGAACAAAGTTGACATGATGGACGACCCCGAACTGCTTGAGCTGGTTGAGATGGAAGTCCGTGAGCTGCTGACCAAGAACAAGTTCCCTGGCGACGATGTCCCGATTGTTCGCGGCTCCGCCAAACTTGCTCTGGAAAGCACCTCTACTGACCCGAATGCTCCGGAATACAAACCGATCATCGAGCTCCTGGACGCTGTTGACAACTATTTCGTGGACCCTGTGCGCGATTTGGACAAGCCCTTTATGATGCCCGTCGAAGATGTCTTCTCGATCAAAGGCCGCGGCACCGTTGTGACTGGTCGTATCGAGCGCGGTCAGGTCAAAATCAATGACCCCGTCGAAATTGTTGGTCTGCGCGACAAGAGCATGAGCTCCGTGGTTACCGGCGTGGAAATGTTCCACAAGCAACTGGATTCCGGCATGGCTGGCGACAACGCTGGTCTGCTCCTGCGCGGTATTGACCGTGATGATGTGGAACGCGGTATGGTTATTGCCAAGCCCGGCAGCATCACTCCCCACACCACCTTCGAGTGCTCCGCTTACATCCTGAAGCGCGAAGAAGGCGGACGCCACAGCGCGTTCTTCACTGGCTATCGCCCGCAGTTCTATATCCGCACCATGGATGTGACCGGCGACGTGACCCTGCCCGCGGACGTTGAAATGGTTCTGCCCGGCGACAATGTGAATGGTATGCAGGTCAAACTGATCACCAAAGTTGCTCTCGAACAGGGTTCTGAATTCGCTATCCGCGAAGGCGGCCTGACCGTTGGCGCTGGCAAGATCACGAAGATTATTGAGTAAAAAATTCTGATGGAGGAAACATGGCTGCCTCCAAAGGGCAGCCATGTTAAATTGATATGGCGTCTAAAAAGAAAGATATCAGACCAGTCATCAACCTGGCATGCACAGAGTGCAAAGAACGCAATTACACTTCCGTTAAGAACCGCCGCAACGACCCCGGGCGCCTTGAACTGAAGAAGTACTGCCCCCGCTGCCGCACGCACCGCGTGCACCGCGAGGTGAAATAACCCGCGTCTGCCGTAAGACAGGCAAAGGTTGCTTAGGTCAGTAGCTCAATTGGCAGAGCACCGCTCTCCAAAAGCGGGGGTTGTGGGTTCAATTCCTACCTGACCTGTTGAGAAGGTTTCAACGCCGTATAAGTCGCGGCGTTGAGTTTTCAACCAGGAGAACTGTAATGGCACAGATTGAGACGAAACCAAATATCTTCCAGAAAATTAAACGATTCTGGCGCGAGACGGTCGGAGAACTCCGTAAGGTCACCTGGCCTACTCCCCAGGAGGCCTGGGCGCTGACCAAACTCGTTTTAATCGTGACCGTTATTATGGCTGCCCTGCTGGGTTTTATGGACTTTGTTTTCAGCCACTTAATCAAACTGTTGGTAGCGGCATAAGCCAATTAAGGAAAGCCCACGAGGGCTGTGAATATGGACAACGCTGAAATGGAAGACAAGAAGCCGGTTGAAGCCATCTCCGCTGAAGAGCAGAATCAGATCCCTGAAGAAGGGGCGCCTGTGATTCCTGCTGAGGATGCTTCGGACGCGGAAAAGACCGCGGCGGCTGCCCAGGATGACGCGCGGCAATGGTTCGTAATCCACAGCTATTCCGGTTAC
>JAAZPN010000216.1 GCA_012797215.1 Chloroflexota bacterium
ATCCGCAGCCTGAAACAGCGCGACTTGCGCGCGCAAATTGGCTTTGTGCCGCAAAAGGGACTGCTTTTCAGTGGAACAATTGACAGCAACATGCGCCTTGGCGACCCCAACGCGGATGAAGCCGTCATTCGCGAGGCGATTGAAATCGCCCAGGCCGCAGATTTTGTGTATGGAAAACCCGAGCAGCTGAATGCTGAAGTTTCGCAGGGAGGGACGAATTTCTCCGGCGGCCAAAAGCAAAGGCTCTCAATCGCCCGCGCGCTGGTAAAGAAACCGCCGATTTATATCTTTGACGACAGCTTTTCCGCGCTGGACTTTAAGACGGATGCCGCTTTGCGGAAGGAACTGAAAAAGAAAGTCGGAGCGAGCACAGTCCTGATTGTGACCCAGCGCGTCGCCACTGCCAAAAATTCAGACCAAATCCTCGTTTTGGAGAACGGCAGACTGGTTGGCCAGGGCACGCATCAGGAACTGATGAAAACCTGCCAGACCTATCAGGAAATTGCCAGCTCGCAGCTCAGCCAGGAGGAATTGGCATGAACAACCAAAAGCAGCCTGAAGTCAAAAAACCAGCAGAAGTCGGCGGCGCCCAACCGCCAGTAAAACGCATCCCCTCGCCTTCCATGCAACGCGGAGGCGGACCTGGCGCGCTCATGCCCGGTGAAAAAGCACGAAATTTTAAAGGCAGCATGAAGCAGCTGCTCAGTTATCTTGGCAAGTACAAATGGACGATCCTGCTGGTGATGGTCATCACGTCCGTTTCAGTGGTGTTTACCATCTTTGGACCTAAGATTCTTGGGCAGGCAACCACCGCGCTGTATGAAGGCGTCACCCGTATGATTGCGGGGGATCCGCGCGGTATAGACTTCGCGGAAATCAGCCAATTCCTTCTGCGCGTGCTCGCGCTTTATCTCGGCTCCGCGATGTTGGACCTTGTCCAGGGCTTCCTGATGACCTCCATCTCCGCAGATATCACCTACCGCTTCCGCCGCGAGATAGCCGAAAAGATTAACCGTTTGCCGTTGAGTTTCTTCGACCACATCACCCACGGTGAGGTCCTCTCGCGTGTGACCAACGACGTGGATACCATCAGTCAGACCCTGAACCAAAGCCTCTCCCAGATGATTACCTCTCTGGTCAGTGTCATCGGCATCGTGATTATGATGCTGACAATCAACATCCAGATGACCTTGATTGCGCTTACCATTGTGCCGCTTTCGCTGGTGCTGATCCGCAATGTGGTCAAGCATTCCCAGGGCTATTTCCGCGCCCAACAGGAATACCTCGGCCACATCAACGGACATATCGAGGAAATGTACGGCGGGCATATCGTCATAAAAGCCTTTAATGGCGAGGATGAAAGCATCGCCAAAATGAAAGACCTGAACGAGACGCTTTACGACAGCGCCTGGAAAGCCCAGCTGCATTCAGCCTTCATCATGCCGACGATGCGCTTCATCGGCAACCTGGGTTACGTGGCGGTCTCCATCGTGGGCGGCTATCTGGTCATTCGTAAGGAATTGACTCTCGGCAACATTCAGGCTTTCATCCAGTACATGCGCAGTTTCCAGCAGCCGCTGATGAATATCGCCAACATCTCCAACGTCCTGCAGCAAACCGCCGCAGCGGCAGAACGCGTGTTTGAATTCCTGAACGAAGCGGAGGAAATTCCCGACCCCGCTGAGCCTGTTCTATTAGGGGAAGTAAAAGGCGAGGTGGAATTCAGGAATGTACATTTTGGCTATGAGCCGAACCAGATTATCATCAAAGACTTCTCGGTCAAGGTGGAACCCGGCCAGCAAATCGCCATCGTCGGCCCCACCGGCGCGGGGAAAACCACGCTGGTGAAGCTGCTGATGCGCTTCTACGAACTGAACAGCGGTCAAATCCTCGTCGACGGCGTGGATATCACCCGACTGAAACGCGCTGACCTGCGCGATATCTTTGGCATGGTGCTGCAGGATACCTGGCTGTACAACGGCACAATCTGCGAGAACATTCGCTACGGCAGACAGGACGCCAGCGATGAGGAGGTGGTGCATGCCGCGGATACCGCGTACGCCGACCACTTCATCCGCACGCTGCCCGGTGGGTATAACATGCTGCTGAACGAGGACGCCACCAATATCTCCTCAGGACAGAAACAGCTGCTTACCATCGCCCGCGC
The DNA here is from genome assembly GCA_012797215.1 of Chloroflexota bacterium. The sequence continues at coordinate 2,168 of JAAZPN010000216.1, forward strand.
TGTGCTCTCCGACCCCAGGATTCTCATTCTGGACGAAGCCACCAGCTCGGTGGACACCCGTACGGAGGTCTTGATTCAAAAAGCGATGAACAAACTCATGCAGGGGCGCACCAGCTTCATCATCGCGCACCGGCTCTCCACCATCCGCAACGCGGACCGAATTCTGGTGATCAGGGATGGCGACATCGTCGAGCAAGGCAAACACGAGGAATTACTGGCGCAAAACGGCTTTTACGCTGAGCTTTACAACAGCCAGTTTGTGCTGCAGACGAATTATTAATCTGAGAGACCGTTCGCAAATCAGGCGGGGGTTTGCCAATTCAGG
>JAAZPN010000217.1 GCA_012797215.1 Chloroflexota bacterium
CAAAGAAAAGATTGTTGCGGCATTTCCCGATATAGACTCCGCGGAAGTATCCGTCGCTTTCCCGGCAGTTGTGAACGTGTCCGTGAACGAACGCATTCCTGCCATAACCTGGGTAGAAAATGACACACCGCTCTTCTGGGTGGACGAAAAAGGTTACACCTTTCCAGTACGAGGAGAAGCCAGCATTCCGCTGGTCGTTCACGCCAGCGGAGAACCACCCCGTCCATTAGGGTACTTGACCGAACAGGACGCAGCACCTGCGGGAGAAGCGGCGACCCCGGAAACACCTGCCGCGCCAACACCTTCGGTTGACCCTCAGTTCGTGGAGATGGTGCTTAAGCTGCGCCCAATACTGCCTCCAGGTACCGCGCTGCTGTACAGCGCTGAAAATGGATTAGGCTGGACGGACCCTAATGGTTGGCAAGTATTTCTTGGAACTGACCCGGAAGATATCGACATGAAACTGGCAGAATACCAGGTAATTGTCGCGGACTTGTTGGAAAGAAACTTGCAACCTGTTTTGATCAACCTCGAATATTTGCACGCACCTTATTATCGATTGGAGCATTAACATGGAAGAACCAATTGTCGTCGGACTTGATATTGGAACCTCAAAAATCTGTACACTGGTAGCCCGCGTCGAAAATGGAACGAACCTGCGCATCCTGGGCGTTGGGATCGAACCCTCCCAGGGCATTCGCAGAGGGACAGTGGTGGACATAAACTCGGCTTCGCAATCCATCGCGCGCTCGATTGAGAAGGCTGAACGCACCTCGGGTTACGAGATTAATAGCGCGCTGGTCAGCCTGGCAGGTTCACACGTAAGCTCCATGAACAGCCGCGGCGTCGTGGGTATTTCTGGACGGGTCATCGACCAGGATGATGTTTACCGCGCCCTGGATTCAGCGCAGGCTGTTGCCGTCCCTCACGACCGCGAAATCATCCACGTAATTCAGCGCGGATTCACAGTCGACGGGCAGAACGGCATCCGCAAACCTGTCGGTATGCACGGCTTCCGGATGGAAGTGGAAGCGCACATCATCACCGCTTCAGCGTCCACGGTCGAAAACCTGCGGCAGTGCGTGTCAATGGCAGGCATCGAGGTTTCGCAGTTTGTGTTGAATCCGCTGGCTGCCGGCGAGATGGTGCTTTCCGATTCTGAACGCGCCATGGGCGTGGCAGTTGTCGACCTGGGCGGCGGAACGACCAACCTGGCAATCTATATCGATGGGGACGTTTGGTATACGAATGTTTTAAACGTCGGCGGTGGACATGTGACATCGGATATCGCCCAAGGCTTGAGGCTGCCAGTGGAAGTGGCAGAAGAAGTCAAACTACACCACGGCTACGCGGTGTTGGAAGAAATTCCGGAAGATGAAAGCTTCAATATTGTGTCCTTCGGCTCAGAACAGAGTCGCAAAGTCTCCCGCAGGGAATTAACGGATATTATCGAAGCCCGCGTGGAGGAAATTTTCATGCTTGTCCACAAGGAAATCAAACGCTCCGGGTATGATGGTATGCTGCCTGCCGGCCTCGTCCTGACGGGCGGCGGCAGTTTGCTGCCGGGAATTCGAAAACTGGCTACCCGCGTAACCGGGCTACCCGCCCGGATTGGCAAACCAGAGAAAATGGTGGGGTTGACAGACCAAATCAGTACGCCTGCGTTTGCTACCAGCGTTGGTCTGCTGCAGTGGGCAATATTGATGAGTGAGACTAACCAGATTGCGACGGAGCATTCTGGAAAATCCAAAAAGCCAATCGATGTCAAAGCGGAGAAGATAAAGAGCTGGCTTGGGAAACTATTACCATAATTTTCGTAATTCAAGAGGAGATTCAAAATGGATGCTAAACAGACTGAAGTAAATGCAAGAATTAAAGTAGTAGGCGTCGGCGGTGGCGGTTGCAATGCCATCAATCGCATGATTGCCGAAGGTCTCTCGGGGATTGAATTCATCGCGATCAATACCGATGCCCAGGCGCTGCTAAAATCCAGCGCGCCAACGCGCGTGCGGATTGGCGAGAAATCGACGCGCGGCCTCGGAGCTGGCGGTGACCCCAAAATCGGACAGGCAGCCGCGGAAGAGTCCGCCGAAGAACTGTATGAAGTGCTGAAAGGCAGCGACATGGTCTTCGTTACAGCTGGCCTTGGCGGTGGAACAGGCACAGGCGCCGCGCCAGTTGTCGCCCAAATTGCCAAGGAAATTGGCGCGCTCACCATCGGCGTTGTCACCCGCCCATTCAGCTTTGAGGGCAACCATCGCGCGAAAGCGGCGGAAGAAGGCGCGATGCGTCTGAAAGAGCACGCCGACACTCTGATCGTTATTCCAAACGATAGGCTGCTGCAAATTGTGACCAAAAACGTCGCGCTGCAGGATGCCTTCCGCATCGCGGATGATGTGCTTCGCCAGGGCATCCAGGGCATCTCCGAATTAATTACTATCCCCGGTTTAATAAACCTGGACTTTGCGGATGTGCGCACAATTATGTCTGAAGGCGGGGCCGCGCTGATGGCTGTCGGCGAAGCTTCGGGTGAAGACCGCGCCAGAATCGCTGCTGGACAAGCAATTTCCAGCCAACTGTTGGATGTGACCATCAACGGAGCCCGCGGTATTATCTTTAACATGACCGGCGGCTCGAACTTCTCGCTGTACGAAGTTTACCAGGCGGCAGATATCATTAAAGAGACAGCCCACCCTGATGTCAACCTTATCTTTGGCGCAGTGGTCGACGAATCCATGGGCGACAAAGTCCGCATCACCGTCATCGCTACTGGATTTGACAACGCCCACACTCCTGCAGAGGTGGAGAGCAACGCGTTTTTTCACAGCGCGTCTCCCCGAAAACCGGAGAAGATAGCCGCTGCCGAATTCACCAAGCGGCAGGAACCCGCGCCCCAGGCGCAAACGCCTGTTGAGAATTACTCGTACGCGTCCAACGCAGATATTGATGTGCCGACCTTCCTGCGGAAGCGCCGCGACCAGCAGGGTAATTAACACGAATTAGCGCGCCTGACCTCCTCTTGGGATTTTTGCGCTTATGCTTCCTTCCTCCCCGTTTTCAGCGGAGGAAGGAAGCTCACCAAGCCAATCTTTTGAGGCAGGAATTTTAACGGCTGCCTTGCGCTCGGATTAAAAGAACAGGAAAACCTGTCATCGGAAATTGTCATTATTGGCACGCTGCCCGCCGGCTCCATAAGAGCCGCTTGCGGGCAGTTATTCTTTAATAAATCAGTTTGCGAACTGTGAGCATAAATGAATTGTGTTGAAATAAACACTGTTGTCAAGGAATAAAACCCCAACAATAAAAGCTGAAACCCCGTTTGCTTCGAGTAGCTCTAAGGCAGTATTAATCCTTTTTCAGGTGCTAATTCCTTTGGGGGAATTAGAAGCTGGTCAGGAATTTGCTCAGTTATGAATTACAACAAGAATATGTGCTTTTATATATGCCTTCAACGAGAGAATATCAGAAAAATCCAGGTCAAATTTCTGTCCGCTCGGAAGTCGCGCTCCCTTATGTCCAAAAACATACGGAATCTTAAAGTCTGGTGATTTTTAAGATTACGTGGCTCTAGAACCTTGCCCCAGTGCAAAAAGCGTGCTAAAATCCCTAAACCATACAGGTGGGGGAAATTGCGATAATCACCACCATATATTGGGGTAAACCAAGCGAAGGAGGATGCGATGAATTGCCCATTTTGTCAACACCCGGATTCCAGGGTTATTGATACTACCAAAGATTCGCACGGCGGAATTCGCCGACGCAGAGAGTGCGCTTCCTGCCATCAACGCTTTAGCACGATGGAACGGGCAATTTTGGTTACCCCCATGTTGATTAAACGCGATGGGACGCGTGAAGAATTCAACCGTGAAAAACTGCTGCAGGGGCTGCGCATCGCATGCGCCAAACGCCCCGTTTCGGCGGCCGCGCTTGAGCAGCTGGCCAGCTCTATCGAGTCCGAGCTGCAGAAAAAAGGGCGTCCCGAAATAAACTCACGGATTGTTGGGGACCTGGCAATTAAAGGCCTGAAGGAACTCGACCATATCGCGTACGTGCGCTACGCGATTGTGTACTTGCGGATGGACGATCTGCATACCATCCGGAATGAAATTGATCATCTGCTTTCCGAAGAAACTAAATAAGGACAGACAATGAAACATTCAACCACCCCGCCCGCGGGTCTCTTGCCGACCCCCTCTATGCCTCCCGACTTACCCGTCATCGCCCTCAGCGAAAACTCTCGACAAATCCTTACTAAGCGCTATTTACGCAGAGATGAGAATGGTGACGCAGTAGAGAGCGTTGAAGAAATGTTCTGGCGCATTGCCTGGCATGTCGCGGACGTGGACGCTGAAGATAATTCTGAAGAAACCGCCAAGGCGTTTTACCGCCTCCTCGTAACAAAATCCTTTTTCCCGAACTCCCCCACCTTCACAGGCGCTGGCACGCCTCTTGGTCAGCTGGCAGCCTGCTTTGTCCTGCCCATCTCAGACGATATGGGCAGAGCCTCTGACGGCATTTTCACCACGCTGCGCAACGCTGCCCTCATTCAACAGACCGGCGGCGGAAACGGTTTCAACTTCTCCCGCATTCGCCCCCAAGGCGCCATTGTAAAGACTTCGTCTGGTCAGGCTACCGGACCCGTGGGATTTCTCAAAGTCTATGACCACGCCTTTGGGGAAATCGCCCAGGGCGGCACGCGCCGGGGCGCGAATATGGGCATCCTGCGCGTGGATCACCCGGATATTGAAACATTTATCAGCTGCAAAACCAACGAAAACGCGATTACCAACTTTAACATCTCCATTGCCATCACCGACGCTTTCATGCGCGCTGTTGAAGAAGACGCGGACTGGGATCTGCGCTTCCCCGATGTGAGCAATCCTGCTTATAAGACTTTCTCCGGCACAATGGAAGCTGCTGAACGCGCAGGGATGCCTATACGCACTTATAAAACAGTAAAAGCGCGCGACCTCTTTAACAAGTTTGTTTCCCAGGCGCATCACAATGGTGAACCCGGCGCCCTCTTTTTGGACGCTGCTAACCGCGAAAATCCAGTACCGCACCTCTACGACCTTGAAGCCACCAATCCCTGCGGTGAACAGTGGCTTGGGCCTTACGAAAACTGTTGTCTTGGCTCAGTTAACCTGGCCACCCACTGCGCTCCGGATGGAAAAGTAGATTGGGAAAAACTGCGCGAAACGACGATTCTTGCTACTCGCTTCCTGGATCACGTGGTGGATAAGAACGCGTACGTACCCGCGGTTCCTGAATTGAAAAAATCAGCCTTGAACGCCCGGCGCATTGGCCTTGGCATCATGGGCTTGGCGGACCTGATGTATCATGCCGGAGTGCGTTATGGCTCCGAAGAATCACTGGAATTTGCCGGGCAGTTGATGGAATTCATCCGCTTCCACTGCATGCTTACCAGCATCAGCATGGCGCGGGAAAAATCCCCGTTCCCCGCTATTTCCGGCAGCATCTATGACCCTGCGGATTTGCGCTGGTCCGTGCCCGAACCGCTCTTCCCTTACACCCGGGATTGGGGCAGACCGGCTGTAGATTGGCGCCTGGTTACGGATGGAATTCGCCAACACGGTATACGCAATGCCGCCCAGACCACCATCGCTCCAACTGGAACAATTGGCACAGTCGCGGGCTGCGAAGGTTACGGCTGTGAACCAGTTTTTGCCCTGGCCTACATCCGGCATGTCAATGATCATGGCAAGGACCTGACCTTGAACTATGCCAGCCCGCTCTTTCAGGCGGCGCTGGATAAGGCTGATTTCGATGCTGAACAAAAGGAACAAATCATCAGTCAGGTAATTGAGGCCGGAAGCTGTCAGCAGATTGCACTGCTCCCGGAAGAAATGCGCAATGTGTATGTCGTTTCCGCGGATATCAGCGCTCACGAGCATATTCGTCTGCAGGCAGCTCTGCAGCGTTTTGTGGATAACAGCCTGAGCAAGACCATTAACTTCCCCGCAGGCACCACCGAGCAAGAAGTCGCGGAAGCATTCCTGGAAGCCTGGAAATTGGGCTGCAAAGGCATCACAGTTTACATTACCGGCTCCCGCGACAAAGTCGTCCTGGAGACCAAGGCAACCATGCAGGCTAAGCAAGCCGCGGTAGAAGAAAAAGCCACCCCAGTGCCAGACACTTTGGTCAGCCAACCCGCGTTTTGGAAGGACACCAAAAAGCCCCGTCCGCGCATCCTGAAAGGCTACACCTATTCCATAGAAACCCCACTTGGCAAAGCCTTTATCACCATCAACGAAAATGGCGGCGACCAACCCTTTGAGGTGTTCATCAACACCGCGAAAGCTGGCTCCGAAACTGCGGCTCACTCCGAAGCATTGGGGCGTCTAATCTCCTATGTTCTGCGAATCGCTTCGTCGATTGAGCCAAGGGAACGTCTGAAGGTGGTGATGGAACAGCTGGCGGGCATAGGCGGCGGCAGGTCGCTTGGTTTTGGCCCGAATCGCGTCCGCTCGCTGCCAGATGGGATAGCCAAGGCTCTGGATGAATACCTTTACCAACAGCATTGGGAGAAGGAGGAAGAACCAGAGCCCCTCCCTGGCGAACCCCTGCCCTTCCTTGATGATAAGAAAGAAGTCCGACCGATTGGCGAACTCTGCCCTGAGTGTGGTCAGGCAACCTTGATTAACGAAGAAGGCTGCCGAAAATGCTACACCTGCGGCCACAGCGAATGTTAATTTTCGGAGGTATATGCCTGCGGGCAGCTGGATAGTTGGCGAATGTTTTATCCGGGGGCAGCGGCTGGCATATGCGCGCACCGGCGGCGATCGCCCTCCTGTTGTCTTATTGCACGGCTTTACTGAGGACAGCTCCACCTGGTTTGAACTTGCGCGGGCTTTGGAACACGATTATGAACTGATCATGCCAGATATGATCGGACACGGTAATTCCGACCGGTTATCCTCTGACGTCCAAATCGACCTGCGGCAAGATCTCGCGAACCTTTTCGCGGCGCTTCAACTTCCAAAAGCGGCTCTTCTGGGTCATTCTCTCGGCGCTCTAACAGCGGCGCAGTTTGCAGCTGAGCGCCCCGAGCTTACGGCGCTGGTAATTCTGGAAGATATTCCCTGGTTTGATCCTGCTGCCTTGCCTGTAATCCCCCAGGACAGCTACAGCGCGGCAAATCCAACCGTTATCAAGCGCCTCTCCGCGGGTAACTTATCACAGGCGCAAGCCTATTGCACCGAGCACTTCCCGCGCTGGAACGAAAGCGCCCGCAAGGCCTGGTCGGAATCGAAACTGCGTTTCGATACGAAATGGTTTCTTCAGCCGCTCCAAAACCAACCAGAGTGGCGGGATACAGCCGCGAATTTCACTTTCCCGTCCATGCTTATCAGCGGCGATAACCGCCTGGGGAGCCTGATTTCACCAGGCTTCGCGCTGCAAGCTCTTAAAACAATTCCCGACTTGCAATGGTGCCGCATTCCCGGCGCGGGGCACTATCTGCACTACGACGCGCCTGAAGCGTTCATCTCCTCAGTAAAAACCTATCTACGCATGCATTACCCACCCAAAAAAGGATAAGATGACTGCCCTGTTAAGAACCAAAAAATTCGTGTTAATGGCTGGCAATATTGGCAGCGGAAAGACCTCTCTAACCCGCTTGGTTGGGGAGAAACTAGGCTGGCAAACTGCCTATGAATCGGTTGCCGATAATCCTTACCTGGCCGATTTCTATGAGGACATGCGCCAGTGGTCCTTCCACCTACAGGTTTACTTCCTTGGCAACCGTGCCCAGCAGCACCTTGAGCTGGCCCAGTCCCCACGGTCAGCGATAATTGACCGTAGCATCTACGAAGACGCGCGAATTTTCGCGCGCGCGTTGAATACCATGGGCAACCTGCAAGACCGTGAATATCATGCCTATTTGCGCCTTTACGACCTGATTGTGAACACGCTGCCCAAGCCCGATTTGCTTATTTTTCTTAAAGCGCCGGTAAGCGTTCTGCTCAAGCGCATCCAAATTCGGGCGCGCTCAATCGAAGACAGCATTGACCCTGACTACCTGGCCTTGCTTGAGAAGTATTATGAAGAGTGGATTGAAAGTTTCGATCTTTGCCCGGTTCTCACAATTGAAAGTGACGCGGTGGATTTTGTGAACCGACCGGAACAGCTGGAGCTTGTCACGCAGCGCATGCTGGACCGGCTGGCTGGGACTGAGAAACTTATCCTTGATTAGCACTGGCCGCGATTATCAAATCCTGACTTGGATTCAGCCCGATTTTCAGGGTTTGCTTTACGAAGTTAGAAAGACTTTTGCGGGAAGTAAATCGTAATTAGCGTATGCAAACTTGTAATTACAGGACCACAGCACCTTGACAAGATTTCTTGCTTATGGTTAAATTATTCCGTTCACCGATTGGGTGCCCCCCTCACCCAGTCGGTGAACATTTTTAATCCTGCCACTCCAATTCATACTCACCGATGCTGACAGTATCGCCTTCTTCAATGCCTGCTTGCCGAAGGGCTTTTTCCACTCCCAGGCCAGTCATCAGGCGTTGAAAGCGCCGGACAGAACCAGGTTGATCCCAGTATGTCATCGCTGCCGCGCGTTCAATGATTTTCCCTCGCACCACCCAAATCTCATCTTCTTTTGCGATAGTGAAACCCTTGGGATCTTCCTCGGCGCGATAAATCGGCAGCTCAGGAGCAATTTCCTCGATGGGCGCGTTTTGCAAAGCATCGTGCACTCGCCACAATGCGGTTTTCAAGTTAATGTGGGCGACAGCGGATATTGGGAGCAGCTCCTTGCCTTCCTGGGCAAATTTTCCGCGAAGTTCTTCAAAGGCCGCAGCTGCGTCGGGCAAATCCATCTTGTTAAGCACCACGATTTGCGGTAGCCGACCCAGGCGTTCATCGAAAAGCTCCAATTCCTGGTTGATGGTCATGTAATCCTCGTAGGGGTCTTCTGAGAGCCCGTCCAAAATGTGGATTAGAACGCGTGTGCGTTGGACGTGACGGAGAAAATCGTATCCTAGACCAATGCCTTGATGCGCCCCTTCAATCAATCCCGGGATATCTGCCAAAACCAGGCTGTTTTCTTCATCCAGCTCCACAACACCGAGGTTCGGCTCCAGGGTAGTAAAGGGATAGTCCGCGATTTTTGGTTTCGCGTTTGTGGTGGCAGCCAAAAAGGAAGACTTGCCGGCGTTGGGCATTCCCACCAGGCCAACATCCGCGATTAACTTTAATTCCAGGCGAATGACAAAGATTTCTCCCGGTTCGCCGCGCTCAGCCGTCAACGGCATTTGGTTCCGGGAAGAAGCAAAATGTTGATTTCCTCTACCACCTCGCCCCCCTTTGGCAACGACCAGCGTCTGTCCGGCGTTGACCAGGTCTCCCAGCAGTCGGGTGCTCTCATCATCATAAACAATGGTCCCTGGAGGAACAGGAATGATTAAATCCGGCGCGGATTTTCCGGATTGGTTGGACGCGCCGCCGTTTTTGCCGTTTTCCGCGGCAAATATTTCGTTATGGTGGAATTTATTCAGCGTGTTCAGCGTCGGAACCACCTGAAGGATTACGCTGCCGCCTTTGCCGCCATCGCCGCCGTCTGGTCCGCCCCTCGGGCGGTATTTTTCACGGTGCATGTGCACCATGCCATCCCCGCCCTTGCCGGACTGTACTGTAACTGTCACTGAATCGATGAACATCTATCTACCTCGTCGAATTATTCGCCGCCCTTATTATAAATCAGGGGTCAGGCATGCCTGACCCCTGAAAAAACATCTGAATAAGCTTTTACTGACTTACTTTCCGAATTTGGCCGTCAGAATATCGGTCAGGGTCGGTTTTCCGATTTCTTCCAGGTCATAACGGACGCGTTGGCTGGGTTTGTTCAGCTTTAGCACGCGTGTCAGGTCGATCGGAGTGCCAATCACGACCATGTCCACATCAGCGTTCTCAATGGTTTTCTCCAGGTCGCGCACCATCTGGTCGCCGTAGCCCATCGCGGGTAGAATTTTGCCGGTTCCGGGATATTTCTTGTAAGTATCCAGAATGCTGCCCACCGCGAAGGGACGCGGGTCCACGATTTCAGCTGCGCCGTAACGCCGTGCCGCGACGTATCCCGCGCCGTAAGCCATGCCACCATGGGTAAGTGTCGGTCCGTCTTCAACCACCAGGACGCGTTTGCCGCGGATGGCTTCCGGATTATCCACAAAGATGGGCGAAGCGCCTTCCACTACGATGGCTTTGGGATTCATGCGGAATAGATTATCGCGCACAGCGATGACACTGTCAGGATTGGCGGTATCCACTTTGTTAATCACAAACACATCCGCCATGCGCACATTGGTCTCTCCCGGATAGTATTCTGATTCATGCCCTGGGCGGTGCGGGTCGGCGACCACAATCAATAAATCGGTGGCGTAGAATGGGAAATCGTTATTCCCACCGTCCCACAGGATAATATCCACTTCCTTTTCTGCTTCACGCAAAATGGCTTCATAATCCACGCCAGCATACACAATCACGCCCGCGTCAATGTGAGGTTCGTACTCCTCGCGCTCTTCAATGGTGCACTCGTGCTTGTCCAGGTCGGCATAGGTGGCAAAACGCTGCACCTTTTGCTTGACCAGGTCACCATAAGGCATGGGGTGGCGGATGGCGGCCACTTTGTAGCCCAGTTTGCCAAGGATGGCGGCAACTTTGCGGGTGGTCTGGCTCTTGCCGGAACCAGTGCGCACAGCGCAGACGCCAATGACTGGTTTGATAGATTTGACCTGGGTAGCCTGGCTGCCCATCAGTCTAAAATCAGCGCCCAGCGCGTTAACTTCCGAGGCTTTGTGCATCACATAGGTATGAGGCACATCACTGTATGCAAAAACAACCTCATCTGCCTTTAATTCTTTAATCAGCCGGGGAAGTTCCGCTTCAGGGTAAATATCGATCCCATTTGGGTAAAGACTGCCCGCCAGTGCGGCTGGATATTTTCTGCCTTCGATGTTCGGAATCTGGGTGGCGGTAAATGCCACAACTTCGTACTTCTCATTGTCACGGAAGAATGTATTGAAGTTGTGAAAATCCCGGCCAGCTGCCCCCATGATGATAGAGCGGATACGACTCATAACTTGATCTCCTTGTTTTCCTGATTAATTTTCTAACACTTTATTTTACATCACTTCCGGCGCGCGGATTCCCAGAAGTCGCAAAGTATTGCCAAGGCAGTAGCGCGCCGCAGCCACTAATAAGAGCCGCGCCGCCCGCAATCCAGGCTCAGCGCTTAAGACCGGACATTGATTGTAGAAATCATTGAAGCCTTTTGCCAGCTCATAAGCATAATTAGCAAGCAAATTTGGCTTAAGTTCTCTGGCTGCCCGCTGCACTTCTTCCGGCAGGTGAGAAATCAGCTCAATCAAATCCACCTCACTGGTATGGGACAGCTTGCCAAAGTCAGCTTCGGTTTCCTGTAGATTGCCAGTTTTCCTTAAAATGCTATTGGCGCGCACGTGCGCATACTGAATATACGGCGCTGATTGGCCGTTAAAGTCCAGGGCGCTCTCCCAGTCAAAGGTCACCATCTTGGTGTTCTCTCTGGAGAGCATCGGATACTTGATAGCCCCTAAAGCAACGACCTCGGCGATCTCGTTCATTTGCGCTGGATCCAATTCTGGGTTCTTATCTTTTACGACCTCCAGCGCGCGGCGAGTGGCTTCGCGAATAAGGTCATCCAGCAGAACCACCGTTCCCTCACGTGAGGACATGGTTACATTTCCGGGCAGATTAACAATCTCATACGCGAGATGATGAATTTTCTCTGCCCAAGGATAGCCCATCAGCTCCAAAATCTTGCGGAATTGCTTGATATGCAAGGTCTGCCGCACGTCCACGACATAGATCGATTTTTCCAGGTCATATTCATTGAATTTCATCACCGCCAACGGGATATCTTTGGTAGCATAGAGCGATGTGCCGTCCGACCGCAGAATGATGACCACGCGATATTCCTCTTTGGTGCCCAGGATCTGATCCAGGTTGACCACCACCGGCAAGTCCGGACGTCCATCCTCCGCCAGGCCAGACTTGATTAACTGCTCGACAGCTGTCTTGCCCGGTTCTTCCACTTCACTCTCGAAGTAGATTCTGTCAAAGTGTTCGCCCAACAGGTTATAAACCTGTTTAAAGCCTTCCAATGACCATTCACGCGTTTCTTTCCACAGCGCGAGGATGTGCGGGTCGCGTGCGTCCCAGCGGGCAAAGTATGCTCGCACTTCCGCCTCAAAGCCTTCTTCATAGGCGAAGCGCCGGTCGGCTTCTGTGAAAAGGTCGCCCATCCAACGGGTTTTGTCTGCTCCAGGCTGCTCCCCTTGATGGTATTTCTCATAATTGCACAACCACTTGATGACATGTAAGCCAATGTCGCCCAGATAATTTGCGCGAATAACGCGCTGGCCGCTGGCCTCCAGGATGTTGCAGGTTGACCCACCCAAAATGACATTGCGCAGATGGCCGACATGCAGAGGTTTGTGCGTATTCGGGTTGGAATACTCCACCATCACAGGCTTGCCTTCAGGCGCGCGGCTGCCGTAACGGCTGCCCGCCGAGAGGACGGAATCAATAACCTTACGGGCATATTCGCTGGCTGCGTAATACAGATTCAGATAGCCACGCACAGCTTCCACGCGGCTAAAACCCGCAGGCAGCTGGATTCTATCCCGCAGCGCTTCGGCCAGCGCCTGAGCATGCTGCGGCACCGGTTGGCTACGAGCTGGGTCAGCCGCTGCTAATGGGAAAAGCGGCGCGGCAATGCCCCACTCCCCGCTGAAGGGAATATTGCGCCATTCCAATTTACCTGCCGGAAGCGATCGTTCCTGGCAGAACCTGGTGATTAAATCGTCCAGAACCTTTTTTTCCTGATCAAACATGCGCTTTTCCTGTGCTTAGTTTTGTGGATTATAACATTCCAAATCCGCTTTTTCGGGCGTTTAACAACAAATACGGGAGCCGGAAGGCTCCCGTATGAAC
>JAAZPN010000218.1 GCA_012797215.1 Chloroflexota bacterium
GCTTCAAATCCTTTCGGTCACGGTAAGGCCTATCGCCGCCCTCGCGTGGAGGTCTGCTTTCAGAACTGCCTTCGCGCGGTTTCCAATCCTTACGTTCCCCATTAGGTCGGCTGCTTGCCTCGCGCGGAGGGCGCCTGGAATCAGAATACTTCTGGCGCTGTTCATTCCGCCTCGCATCGGCCTGCGCGGTTCTGCGTTCCACCCAGCCTTCGGGGGCTTGGTTATGTAAAAAGCTGCCAAAATCATCGCGAACAACCCGAACAACGGGAGCGTCTTCCCTGTCGCTCAGGGTTGTTTCCTCACGGATGATTGGAGCTCGCCGGCTTTCGTAGTCTGGTTCGATGGATTTTTGCTTTTCCGTCCGGCCGCCCTCAACCTGCTCATTCTTGCGCGAAGGCTCCCTGTCAAGGTCTTGCTCAGGTCTGCCTTTGTTCCCCCATCCGGTGATAGCCGCTTTCTGGCGCATTTTTCCGGTCAGACTTTTTTCCACGAACAGCGGCTCTCCGCTGAACGGGTCTTTTTCGGTGTAGTACATCACACTGGAATAAGTGGAGGGTGTCGGGGTAAAAATTTGCACCTGTTCCGGCAGCACCCCCAGTTTTTCGCTGGCAAATTGGCGCAAGGAGAGCATATCGCCGTCGGTGCAGCCGGGGTGCGCGGCTATCATGTAGTAGGTCAAGTATTGTTCTTTGCCCAGGCGTTGATTAATCGCCTCAAAGCGCTGTTTGAACGCCAGCAAGCTTTCTGTGCCAGGTTTGCGCATGTGTTTCAGTACTGAAGGCTGCGAATGCTCCGGCGCAAGTTTTAACTGTCCCGAAACATGGTACCCTACCAATTCCTCCATATAGCTGGCGCCGTGTTCCTCGTCCGCCATCACCAGGTCGTGTCGGATGCCCGAACCGATGAACACTTTGCGCACGCCTTCAACCTGGCGCAGCGCTTTTAGCAGGCCAGTATGCGGGGCATGGGTTAATCCCAACAATGGGCAAACCTGCGGATAAATGCAGCTCTTATCCTGGCAGGCGCCGCGGCGTGCTTTTACATTACATTCGAAACCGTACATGTTCGCGGTCGGCCCCGACAAGTCATGAATAATGCCCTTAAATCCGGGGCGGTCTTTCATCGCGCGGGCTTCCGTCAGAATAGACGCTTTGGAGCGCCACGCCACGCGCCTACCTTCGTGCACGGCAATCGCGCAGAAGTTGCACTCGCCGTAACAACCGCGGTGCGTTGGAATTGAAAACTGAATCGTTTCCAAAGCGCGCACCTCACCCTGCGCGGCGTAGTAGGGGTGAACGGCATGTTCAAACGGCAGGGCATATACCGAGTCCATCTCCTCGGTCGTCAGGGTTGGGGCGGGCGGGTTTTGCACCACAAAACGGTCGCCGTAGCGCTGCGCCAGACCGCGCGCGTTGATAGGATCGTTGTTATCGTAAAACACATGGAACATCTCGATGAATCGGTCTTTATCCGCGCAGACTTCTTCAAAAGAAGGCAGTTCAAGATAATCCACGGGCTTCTCGGAGCTGGCATATACCAACCCACGCAAGCCGCGCGGGTCTGTGCCATCCCTTAATGCATCTGCCAACGCAATAACGGACAAATCCGCCATGCCGTAAAGCAGGTAATCCGCTTTGGCATCCAGGATGACCGAACGGCGCAGAGAATCCGACCAAAAGTCGTAATGTGCCACGCGCCGCAATGAGGCTTCCACGCCCCCCAGCACAATCGGCACGGTGTGCTTAAAATGCTGGCGGATAAGGTTGGCATAGACAATCGTCGCGCGGTCCGGGCGGCGGTTATTCAGACCGCCTGGGGTATGGTCGTCCGCGCGGCGCGGTTTGCCCAAGGCCGTGGTATTAGCGACCAGCGAATCAACGGCGCCCGCGGTGACTCCCCAAAACAGGCGCGGTTCACCCAGGCGGGTGATATCCACTGCGCTCTTTATGTCCGGCTGAGCGATAATCCCGACGCGATAACCGCTGCGAATCAGCTGTTGGCCAATCAAGGCCGCGCCGGAATACGGACTGTCAATGTATGTATCTCCGCTGACCAGGATAATGTCGAGCTCCGGCCAGTTCAGTGTCTTGAGTTCTTCGGGAGTGGTTGGAATAAACATACAGCAATCATAACCGATAATCGGGTAGGAGCACGCGCGTATAACAGCTCAGCGCGCGCGAAGGCGCAGTGAACTGCATCATTTCTATTAACAAGGGAGCAAAATAATCGAAGCGCGTACTCCTACGGCACGATGCGCATCGAAGCAATCATTGCGTCCAGGGCATTTAGCGAGGGCGTAAACCTTTCGGGCGCTTCGGCGTTAAGCAGACTGCTCGTCTCCTCAAGATACTTGGAAAAGTTGTTGATAAACGCCTCATAATCAGCAGGGTCTTCCGCGTTAAACGGCAGCGCAGCGCTGTTGATAGGCAGCACCATGCTGATGAAATAGGCGTTATCCGCGCTGACGCCCTGGTAGGTAAAGAAGATATTGTAATTATCCACCGGGTAAATAGCCTGGGCATACATCGAGAGGAAGCGGATACCCGAGCCTGATTGGAAATCCACAAATTTTGCCTGTGCGTTAAAAACCTGGCCAGCATTCCAGAACGGAATGAAGGGCAGGTATGTGTCGAAAGCGATGTTTGTGGGTCGGGTCGCCAGCAGAAGATTAAGCTGCTCAATCTTGTCGGCGGCACC
>JAAZPN010000219.1 GCA_012797215.1 Chloroflexota bacterium
AGACTCCACAACACGCTGACACCAAAAAAGCCAAAACCAATTAAGAATAACTTGCCAAATTTAAACTTTTCGTTTTGCATGCTTCTCCTTTAATCTGTGTCTGTTTCTTCCATTTGCTGCGCGAATTTCCGCGCGACATAGTCTTCCAGGAATTTACGGTCCTTATCGGTAAGGTCGGCCTTAAGCAATAAATCAGGGCGCCAAAGCAGGGTGCGAATGAGCGATTGTTCACGCTTCCAGCGGGCTTGTTGGGCGTGGTTGCCTTGCAGGAGTACTTCCGGCACAGACCAGCCGCGAAACTCCGGTGGGCGGGTGTACTGCGGGTATTCCAGCAGTCCATTGGAGAAGGAATCGTCACTGGTGGCCTCGTTATCCCCTAAAACGCCGGGTTTTAGGCGCGCGACAGCATCCAGAAGCATCAGCGCGGGCAGTTCCCCGCCTGTCAGGATGAAATCTCCAATGGAAATGACATGCGTTGCAAGATGTTCGCGGATGCGTTCGTCAAAACTTTCGTATCGCCCGCAGATGAGCGCCAGCTGTTCGTGCGCGGCCAGCTCAAAGGCCAGTTCCTGCGTGAAAGGCTGCCCCTGCGGGCAGAGCAGTATCACCGGGCAGGCGGGCGGCGCTCCCAGCACATCCTCGACGGCGGCAAAAACAGGTTCTGGCTTCATAATCATCCCGCCGCCGCCGCCGTAGGGCGTGTCGTCGGTGGTATGGTGGCGGTCCTGAGCCCAATCGCGGATGTTGTGCGCGCGTACTTCGATCAGGTTGTTTTGAATGGCGCGCTTGAGGATGGAAATTTCGAGATAGGGTTGAAAGACTTCGGGGAAGAGGCTGAAAATGTCAAAACGCATAAAGAAATTGTATCGGATTGTTGGGATTCGGGCAAGAATTCAGCGCGGAAAGACCAAGCGTGCGCGGCAGCGTTCGGCCTGAGCCAATGTTTCCGCGCGCTGGGTGAGATAGGGTATTGCAATTTGTGATTCAGAAGAGAGCGTAGAGCGCCTATTCAAGGTAAATCTGCACGTGCTCGCCGTCTTCCTCGTCGGTGACGTCGATAATCTGGGAAGGCTCGTCAGATTTCAACAGCTCTGCCAGCATGTCCGGGTCCATGCCCGCCATGTGCGGGCTAAACTTGGCGCCCATGCGCATGCCGGCATTCACAATGGAAATGGGAACGCGAATATCTGCAATGGATTTTCCATCAATAATGCGCGTGACTTTGACGTGCAGGAAGCGCGGCTTTTTGGCGGCTTTGGCTTCTTCCGCCGCGGGTTTGGCGCTTTCGTCCAGTGCTTGCAGCAGCCGCGCCGCTTCCGAAGCGTCGATTTTTCCTTCCTGCAGCATGGATAGAATTTTGATGCGTTCGTCGTTGGTGGTCATGGGTACCTCAGATCGTCTTCACTTGAGCGCCTGGAGCGACTCAAGCGCTTCATCGATGCTTATTATACCTTTCTCAAGGTTTTCCAAAATTTCGGCGCGGGTTTGGGAGGGCGGAGGAGCTTGTTTTTCTGTCTCAAAGCCCAGCGCGTGAATAATCTCAATCAGGCGGTTTTTGAGGGTGGGATAGGAAATTCCGAGGATGTCCTCCATGCGGTTCAGACGTCCTTCCGTGCGCACGAAAGTAAGCAAAAAATCGCGCTGGTCTTTTGAGAGCACTGCAAAGGGGTCCGTTTGGAATTGAAAATAGCCTTCCAGCGACGTTTCACAGGCGGGGCAATACGCGCGGGTGATGACCATCTCTGAATGGCAAATCGGGCACGATTCGGGTAAATTTGGCATGGCACTCCTTTGTTGGAACGGCGCTTGTTTTTTACAGTATAAACGAAATTATCAAGAATATCAAGGGCGATATCATATTAATTAATATTCTATTTGATTATATTAAAGAATGCGCGAAAAAAGATATATAAAATCAATAACGATAATAAGAAAAGGTTTTTGCCTATAGGGGAAAAACCAACAAGAGAGAAAGCTCCGGCTTGGTATAATCAGAGCAGAAAAGCGCCTGGAGGAAAAACATGCCAGTGAAAATTGTTGAATGCATCCCGAATTTCTCGGAAGCCCGCCGACCCGAGGTTGTGGACCAGATTGTTGCCGCGCTGCAGGCTGTGCCCGGTGTGGGAGTTCTGGACCGACATTCGGACCAGGACCATAACCGCACCGTGCTCACCTTTGTTGGCGAGCCCGCCGCTGTGGAAGAGGCGGCTTTTGCCGCCATTGCCAAGGCTGCCGAGCTGATTGACCTGGACCAACATCAAGGCCAGCATCCGCGCATCGGCGCGACCGATGTGGTGCCATTTGTGCCGATTTCCGGCATGACCATGGTGGAATGCGTGGAAATGGCGCGCCGTCTGGGGAAGCGCGTGGCGGACAGCCTGGGCATACCGGTGTACTTTTACGAAGAAGCCGCTACACGGCCGGACCGACGCAACCTTGAGGACATACGCCGGGGGGAATATGAAGGGCTGAAGCTTGCCATCCAGGAAGACCCATCACGCGCCCCGGACCTGGGACCCGCGCGCTTGGGCAGCGCCGGCGCGACGGTTATTGGCGCGCGCGAGGCTTTAATTGCCTACAATATCTATCTGACTACTTCTGATGTAAGCGTTGCCGAGAAAATCGCGCGGAGGGTGCGCAATTCCTCGGGAGGTTTCCGCTACGTAAAAGCCATGGGCGTCCTGGTTGGCGGCCTGGCGCAGGTATCCATGAACCTGACCAACTTTCGCCGTTCGCCAATCGCGCAAATAACAGAAATGGTGCGGCGGGAAGCAGCACGTTACAGCGCGGGGATTCATCACTCAGAAATTGTCGGTCTGGTTCCCAACCAGGCGCTGGTGAATTCTGCCCGCTGGTACTTGCAGCTGGACGGATTTGAGAACGAGCAGCTGCTGGACAGCCGGCTCTTTGCCTGGCAGAGCGAACAGGTCGGGACCGCAAAAACCGAGGGGTCTGATTTTCTGGACCAGGTAGCGGAGGGCACGCCTTCTCCGGGCGGCGGCTCTGCGGCGGCGCACGCCGGCGCGCTCGCCGCGGCACTGGTGGCAATGGTCGCGCGGCTGACGGTTGGCAAACCGAAATACGCGGAAGTGGAGGCGGAAGCCTGGCAGGTCATCGCGCGGGCGGAAGAGCTGCGCAAGACACTCACCGAAGCTATTGAGCTGGACGCGCGCGCTTTTGACGGCATCCTGCAAGCACGCAGGCTGCCCAAAGCGGACGAAGCGCAGCAGCTGACGCGCAGCGCAGCCATTTACAAGGCCACCCTGCACGCGGCGCGCGTTCCGCTGGAAACTGCAGGTGAATGCCTGGCGGTACTGCGGCTGGCAGCGCGCATGGCTGAAATTGGCAACCTGAACGCGATTTCGGATGCAGGCGCGGGCGCGCAGCTGGCCGGGGCTGCCTTCCGCTCGGCCGCATTGAATGTGCGCATTAATCTTTCGGGTCTGGAAAATGACGCTGAACCCGCGGACATCCTGGCTGATTTGGTTCAATTGGAGCGGGAGGCCGCGCTGGCGGAAAAGTCAGTGGAGTGCTCTTTGAAAAACCGCGCCGGACTGAGCGCCGCAGCCTTGTAAATAATATTTTTGCCAAGATTTGGCTGAACTGACAGATACATTTTGAATACATTGGAGCGATGAATGGGACTGAAACCGGATAATTGGATTAAAAAAATGGCACTTGAACAACGCATGATTGAACCATTTGAGGAGGCGCAGGTGCGCGAAGGGGTCATTTCGTTTGGCACCTCATCCTACGGATATGATATTCGCGTAGCCGATGAATACAAAATCTTCACCAATATTTACTCCGCAGTGGTGGACCCCAAGCGCTTTGACCCGCGCTCTATGGTGGATTTTAAGGGCGATGTATGCGTTATTCCGCCCAATTCTTTCGCGCTCGCCCGGACTGTCGAATATTTTCGCATTCCCGCCAATGTGCTGACCATCTGTCTTGGGAAGAGCACCTACGCCCGCTGCGGCATCATCGTGAACGTGACCCCTTTCGAGCCGGAGTGGGAAGGCTACGTGACCTTGGAAATTTCCAATACCACTCCGCTGCCCGCCAAGATTTACTCCAACGAAGGCATCGCCCAGGTGCTCTTTTTTGAAGGGGATGCGCCCTGCGATATCACTTACGCGCAGAAGAAAGGCAAGTATCAAGGCCAACAGACCATCGTTCTGCCCAAGCTCTAAACCAGGTCAGGCTCTGGTGATACGCGTCGCGGTTGGGTCCACAAATCCAGTTAAGCTGGAAGCAGTAAAGGCGGGCTTCCAATCAGTCTTCCCGCAGGAAACCCTCTCACTTGTGAGCGTGGATGCGGCTTCGGGCGTATCAAATCAGCCCATGGGTGATTATGAAACCCGTAAAGGAGCGGAGAACCGCGCGCGGGCAGCCTGCCGGGCGCTGCCGGACGCTGATTATTGGGTCGGGGTGGAAGGCGGCACAGAAACAGCGTCGGGTTTGCCAGAAACAATGCTCACGTTTGCCTGGGTGGTAATTCTAGGCGCCTCGCGGCGCGGCCAGGCTCGCACAGCCTCCTTTGAACTGCCGCAATCTGTGGCAAAGCTCGTGCGCGGCGGAATGGAGTTGGGAGACGCTGATGACATTGTTTTCAGGACCAGCGACTCCAAGCGCCGCAACGGGGCGGTTGGTCTGCTGACGGGAGACTTAATCACGCGTGAGGGTTTGTACACCCCCGCGGTGCAGATGGCCCTCATCCCTTTTATCCGGCCGGAACTTTATGGGCCGGTAGAGGGCAGCTCTACGCCCAAACAGGAAGAGTAACCATGACCCTTGAAATTGAATTCTGGAAGAAAAAAGACCTGACGGCTATGAGCCCGGAAGAGTGGGAAGCGCTGTGCGACGGCTGCGGAAAATGCTGCCTGTTCAAGTTTACGAATCCAGAAGAGGAGACTGTGCGCTTCACGAATGTAGTATGCCGCTACATGGACCTGGAAACCTGCCGCTGCACGGATTACGACAACCGGCATGTGAACGTCCCGGATTGCATCTATCTGACCCCAAAAACCGCCAAAATGGCAAATTGGCTGCCGTCTACCTGCGCCTATCGGTTGCTCGCTCATGGGCAGGACCTGCCTTGGTGGCATCCATTGAAGAGTGGGAACCCAAAAAGCGTTTTTTTGGCAGGGGAATCCGTGCTTGGAAAAGTGGTGAGTGAGGAAGAAGTCGATCCTGACGATATGGAAGACATGGTTGTGGACTGGTTTAAGTGAAAAACGTATTCCTCAGAGGTAGAATTCGAGTAAAATAGGAAGTGAAAACGCACAAGGATGGATGCGATGGACGCTGAAAAGATGAAACTCATCATAGCGGTAATCCAGGCCTCCGACAGCGATGTGTTGACTGAAGTGCTGCAGGAGCAAAATATTCCTTTCACGCGGCTTCCCAGCGTGGGCAGCTTTTTGCGGGAACGCAACGCCACCTATCTGGTCAGCTGCAAAGAAAGCGATGAGGCTGCTGTGCGTGAATTGCTGACCTCCACCTGCCAAAAGCGCATTGCGTTTATTGCCACCCCTATCGAAAACGCGCCGCTGCCAATGCCATATCCAACGGAGACTGTGGTGGGCGGCATTAACCTCTTTTCGCTTGATCTTGAGCACTTTGAGGAGCTATAAGCATGAAACTGATCATTGCCATCATCCACGACGAGGATAACGATCGGGTATCAGAGATTCTAAACGCTGAAGATATCCGCGCGACCTTCATTGCCTCAACAGGCGGCTTTTTGCGCAGCGGCCGCAGCACCCTGCTGATTGGCCTGGAAGATGAAAAAGTGGCGCGCGCGCTGCAGCTCCTGCGGGAAAATTGCACGACCGGCAAAGAAGGCAAAGAAAAGAAAGCCATCGTTTTCGTACTAAACGTCCAGGACTACGTCCAGTTATAGTTTTACGCCAGCCATCAGGGCAAGAAAGCCTGCGCTGGGCATTCAATTGAAACAGAAAGAAGGAAAAATGAATTTCGGGAAAGCTTTTACCTATATTTTTGACGATCCAAAATGGCTTGACAAGATTATCATCCCCATTCTCTTCAGTTTGATCCCAGTGGTGGGTATGTTCGTGTTGATGGGCTATGTGTTGAGAACCACGCGCAACGTGGCGGAAGGCGTGGAATATCCGCTGCCGCAATGCGATTTCGGCGATGATCTGGCGCTGGGATTCAAGTTTTTTGTGGTCAACCTGGTGTATGCTGCCATCCCATTGCTGCTGGGTCTACTAATGATCCCCTTGGGCATAGCGGCTGATAACAGCGCCTCCACACCTGTTCTGCCAATCATCGTGATCATCCTCATCACTTTTCTCTTGGTTCTTTATGGCATTGCCTGGTCGCTTATCATGCCGGTTGTACAGGCAAATTTCGCCGTAAAAGGAACCATTGCAGCGGGAATTGATATTAAGACCATATTTAAGATGTTCATGAAAAACATCAGCGCCTGGCTGCTGGTTTTTGCCGGTCTTATTGTGGCAGGGATTATCGCTCCGCTTGGGAGCATTGCCCTCTTCATTGGCGTCTTCATTACCAGCATGTACGCCCAATTGATGACAGCCCATCTCGCTGGTCAGGCCTACGCGCTTACCAAAAACTAAGCCAATTAACGAGAGCTTTCGACCGGGGTGGTTTTACCACTCCGGTTTTGTTTTAAATTCCTCAACATGGTAAATCTGCACATCCAGCGCTTTCTCTCGCCAGAGATTCGCGCGCGCACCCATTTTTGCGCACAGGTGGCTCAGGAATTCTTCCACTTGTGGAAGCTGCTCCCAAACCTGGGGGAGAAATGTGGCGCGGCGGATGCCGTCTGAGAGGATTACCCCATCCTGGCCAGGTCTAAGAAGTTGGGGCAAATCTGTTGGGACCTGGTATTCCAGGGGCTCGGGTTGGGTCAGGCGGGATATCTCAATCTCGATCATAGGCAGTTCCGGCGGACTGAGTGGCGGAAAGCGCGAATCCTGAACCGCTGCTTGGTAGGCGCGCAACTGGACGTCTTCGGCCAAGGGCTGCCAGGCCTCCAGGCTGCCGATACATCCACGCAGCTGGCCGGACTTGGTAAGGGTTACAAAAACAGCGCCCTCTTGCCGCAGCGCTTCGGGGAGCATCGCAATCTGCACGGCCTCCGGTTTACGCCTGTGGGTCGCGGCGAAAACCGCATCGGAAGCGATGCGCATCAGCGTGTTCCAGTCGTCGGGGGATAGATTCTGTGGCATAAGAATTGCACCTTTCTTCCATACGTTTTTTGCTCTCTATCTATTATAGTGAGCGCCTGGTGATTTACAAAACCGGAACGCAAAGAAGCGCAGACATAAGGTAAGATTAATACTATGAGCAAATCCATGCATGAAATTGACGATAAACCTGGGATACAGCTTCCGTTCCGGAAACAGGAGCAGGTAAACATTCCGGTTCAAAGTTCCGCGCCAAAAGCTTCGGAACCCAGGCAAAAAACTGGCACAACCTGGCTCGCCCTGCGGATGATGCTGGGCGGCGCGCTGCTTGTTGCCACGCTCTTCACGTTATGGACGCCCTCCAGCCTGCTGGCGGAAAGCTTGCAGGAGAAAATGGCAAAAGCACTGGCAGCAGGCGGAAATGCCAGCCTGACCCAGACCGCGGCGGCTGGAATGCCGGCGGGTTTCCCTGCCAATAAGATTGGCATTGTCGTTGGGCACCGCGGAAACGACAGCGGAGCGGTTTGTTCTAATGGGCTGACCGAAGTGGAGGTGAACAGCAACGTGGCCGCATTTGTTCAAAAGAAGCTGAGCAAAATGGGCTACGAAGTCGAATTGCTGGATGAATTTGACTCCCGCCTGGCAGGATATCAGGCCGCGCTGCTAATCTCCATCCACGCCGATTCCTGCGAGTATTACAGCGATTCCGCTACTGGTTTCAAAGTCGCGGCGGCGCTCTCCACAGCAAAGAGTGACAACGCTACCCGCTTAATCAGCTGCATAGCAGACCGTTATAATAAGGAGACCGGTCTGCAATACCATTATCAATCGATCACAAACGACATGACCTCTTACCATGCCTTCTCTGAGATTGATCCCCTGACGACTGCCGCCATCATTGAGGTAGGTTTCATGAACCTTGATCAGGAAATTCTCACCAAAAAGCCTGAACGTCTGGCGGACGGCATCGTTGCCGGGCTGCGTTGTTATCTGAATAATGAAGGGGTGGAAGCGACCCCACTGCCCTGAATATGGACGCTTTTGACCAGACCCTTGATTCCCTGATTGCTGAAGCTAAGCAGGCTGTCCTGCGGGGCGACCGCGCTGCCGCGAAAAGCCTGGCGGAACAAGCGCTGGCGTTAAATCCAGGCTCGGTCAGCGCGCTATTGATCCTGGCTGGAGTATCCGATGCCCAGGAAGGCGTGGGCTTTCTCAAACAAGCTCTTGACCTGGATCCAGGCAACCAAACAGCACGGCAGGGTATGGTGTGGGCAGCCCGCGAACTGCGTAAAACGCATGCCGCTGGCTGGATAGTGGAGAAACCCCAGGCGCTCCAGCCTAAGCTCACCCCACTCGCGAATATCCGACGGCGCAAACCAGCCTTCCTGGGCGCGCTGCTGCTGGCGGTAGTTGCGCTGCTGGTTTACGCGCTCTATGCCGTTGGAGCTTTCAGCCCACGCGTCGTCTCGGCAGGGCGTCAGTTCGCGCTTTATGACTCCGCGCCGCTGGTAAAACCCAGCCTGACCCCGACTATTACCCCTACGCCGACCCAAACCCCAACTCCTACCCCGACCCAGACGCCTACCGCGACACCGACATCAACGCCCACGCCGACACAAACACCCACGCTCACCCCCACGCTTGCGCCAACTCCGACCGAAGTGCCTGAGGTGATTATCACCTACGTGCCAGAAGAGGAAGAACCGACAGAAGTTTATATCCCGCCGGTTGAGCCAGAGGGCACGCGCTGGATTGATGTGGACCTGGGCGACCAAATGCTTTATGCTTACGTGGACAACACCATTGTTGCGTCATTTTGGGTATCTACCGGGCTTCCCAACACCCCCACTCCCACCGGAAGGTTCTACGTATACGTTAAACTTTTGTTTGACGACATGCAGGGACCGGGTTATTATTTACCGGATGTTCCTTACACCATGTACTTTTACGAAGGGTACGGGATCCACGGAACATACTGGCACAACAATTTTGGCAACCCGATGAGCCATGGCTGCATTAACATGGAAACGGGTGATGCCGGATGGTTGTTTGACTGGTCTTACGTGGGCATCCTGGTAAATATTCATAACTGATGGACTTTTTTTCACAAAAATTCACACGCAGAGATTTTCTGAAAATATTAGGCCTCGGCGCGGTAGCCGCTGCTATTCCAGGCAGCCTGGCGAAAGCTTTGTCGATGGACTTTACCGAAGGTTCATGGGCGCGCATTACGCGCTACCGTTTGTATGTTTTCGCTGAACCCAGCGAGAAATCCAAAGTGCAGGATCTCCTGAAATTTGACCAGCTTGTGCGCATTGAAGACACCCTCAGCATCAAGGACAGCAAAGGCAATCAGCACCCATGGTTGAAACTTGGTGAGGACGCCTACATCCAGCCAGTTTTTGTGCAGTACGTGGAAACGCATCGCAATGTGAGCAGCGACCCAATTCCGGAAGGCGGCTGCCTGGGCGAAATTACCGTGCCCGCCATTGACGCGTTTTATAAGCCCCGCGGCACTTTTGCCAAGCGGCATTATTACTACTCCTCGACGCATTGGGTCCGCAGCCGGGGATTTGATGAGTACGGCGTGCCCTGGTATGAACTGCCGGATGACATGAACGGAGCTTCTTACTTTGTTCGCGCCTATGCCGTGCGTTTGGTGCCCGCGGAAGAGCTGACCCCAATTTCGCCTGAGGTACCCCCCGACCAGAAACGCATCAAGCTAGACCTCAGGTCCCAGACCGTTACCGCTTACGAACATGATGAGCCGGTCTTCAGCACGCTTGTTTCCACCGGTCTAGCCGAAGGCTCTACTCCGCTGGGCGTCTTTAAAACCCACCGCAAGCGCCCTTACCGGCGCATGGTGCTGCAAAGCGGCGATAGAAATGTGGATTACGACTTGCCTGGCGTTCCCTGGGTGAGCTACATCACTATGAGCGGCGTGGCGTTTCACGGCGCGTATTGGCATTCCAACTGGGGGCATCGGATGAGCAACGGCTGTATCAATATGCGCTCCCCCGACGCGAAATGGCTTTACCGCTGGTGCAACCCAACTGTACCCGCGGATGTGCAATACCTGGTGGGTGAGACAGGCACGCGCGTGGATGTGGTCTACGAGTTGTAAAACCACACCGGTCCGGTGTTAATTTCTTTTTTATACTCAGCTGCTATACTTTTATCAGAAGAATATTCAGGAAAGGATGCCTGTGAATAAGGCAATTTTTGAAGGATTAGTTTATGACCCATTGGGCAGCGTGCTGAGCGCGGATTATGTTGGCAGCGAAGCTGTTTACATTCTTAACGATGATGGCTTCTTGCGCCACATTCCCGCGGCGGATGTAGACCGACAGGTATGGGATGCCCTGACCGCGCAAATCTCTGGCCATGAAGACGCAATCAGTGAACAAGCCGCTAAAATGCTTGGTCAGGAAGATATCTTCAGCATCGCTGTCATCCGCAGTCAACTGGAAAACAAGGACAAGCAGTTTGAGGCGATACAGTCCACCGGTTTGCCGGAGGATGCGCTCGCGTACCTTGGCATGGTTGGTTTTCGGGTGACGGTAGATTTGCACGGTGATGTGATTGATATTCACCAGCCAGGAATAATCGCTGAAGGTGACGAATAATTTGCAGGCCTCTGATAAAATTAGAGTAAGAGAGCCACAATGACAGATGATTACATCATTGACGTGAGTGACGAAAGCTTCGAGCTTGAGGTCGTAAACTATTCAACCCAGATGCCCGTGGTGATGGATTTTTGGGCGCCCTGGTGCATTCCGTGCCGGGTGCAGTCTCCGCTGCTGGCAAAGCTGGCTCAGGAAGCAGAGGGGGCGTTCCGGCTCGCGCGTGTCAATGTGGATGAACAAACCAAATTGGCTGAACGGCTCAAGGTAAAAAACGTTCCGGCTGTGAAGGCCTTTGTGGACGGCAGAGTTGTTTCAGAATTTACCGGCGTGCTTTCTGAGCCGAACCTGCGCCATCTCATTCGCGGTTTACTGCCCGACAGCGGAGACCTGCTGCTGGAGAAGGGCAAAAGCCTGATTTTACTGGGCGATTATCCCGAAGCAGAGGAAGCATTGGGGCGCTTCGTCAGCGGAAATCCGCGCCACCCAGGCGGGATTCTTGCGCTCGCGCGCCTGATGCTCATGCAAGGCAAGGCCAGGGAAGCCAATATCCTGCTGGCAAATTTCCCCGCCAGCCATGAATTCAGCGCCGCCCAGCAGCTTAAGCCAGTCGTCGAGGCTTTTTTGTGGATGGACTCGCTCCAAAACCCGCCTGAAAACGTGCTGGAGGCTGCCTACCGCAACAGCCTGAAATTAGCGCGCAGAGGGAAGATTCTGCTGGCGCTGGATGGATTTTTGGACATCCTGCGCAAGGACAAAGACTACCGCGATGACGAAGTGCGGGAAGTGTATCTGGGTTTACTGGAGGTTCTGGGGGATGCGCACCCGGAGGTGCGGCAGTACCGGGCGGACCTTACGAATGTCCTTTTCTAAACCGAAAAGCGCCGGAAGCGGCGCTTTTTTCTCTGTGAAAACTTGAAATTTGAACAAGTAGTACGCAGGCAAGCACGGCTCACAAACAAATCTTGTATTCCTCACTGCCCGCGAAAACTTTTGACAATCCTCCAAGAGGCCGGCGTCTACTGGCTGCGGTTTAGCAAGAAGGCCGTCACCGCGCGAATTTCCACCGGTTCGCCGCGAAGTTTGTTTAGAACGCAGTTGTCTTCTGCTTCGCGCAGCTTTTCTTGCGCGCCCTCGATTTTGGCGTTTATCGCCTCTGCCACCTTTCGCGCTCCGAACAAGTTCCCAACGCTCACCCTGCGCAGCATTCCGCGGAAATTCAACGCATTGCCCTGCGAACAAGTTGGGGCTTCACAAAACTGGCAGCGATAAGCAGCGCGCATCACAGCTTGCTGCTCTTGCGGATAGTCCGCATAAAGCTGGCTGCGCTTGTAGGGTTTCTCGACAATGCGGACGAAATTGGGCATGTCTGGACGATATTTGAAAGGCTGCAAGCCGCGCTTTTTCAACACGGCATTCGCCGCGCTGATCCCGGAGGTGGTGACTGAAGGCGTGCCGGTGCCCACCGACGTGTGGATCCCCAGCAGCACGCGCGTGAAACC
>JAAZPN010000220.1 GCA_012797215.1 Chloroflexota bacterium
CCAAAACCAGCCTGGTGCAGGCCAATCACATCCATATACCCTTCAACGATGACTGCCTGTTCAGTCCTGCGGATTTCCTGACGCGCCAGGTCCAGTCCGTAAAGCAGCCGCCCCTTGTCGAAAAGTTCCGTGCGCGGGGAGTTGAGGTACTTTGGGACATCATCCGGGTTCAAGACGCGCCCGCCAAACCCCGCCATTTTTCCGTAGGTATCCCGGATGGGGAACATCAAGCGGTGGCGGAATTTATCATAGGTGTCGCCGTCATCGCGTTCGGTTAGCAATCCAGCGCGCAAGAGGTGGTCCTTGGTATAGCCCTTGCGCGTGAGATGCCTGGTTAGTTCATCCCACCCGCCAGGAGCGTAACCCAATCCCCAAATCTTGATGGTCGTGTCGGTCAGGCCTCTGCGCCGCAGATAAGCCAGCGCTGCCGCTCCTGCTTCGCTTTCAAGCAGCTGGGACCGGTAAAACTGCGCGGCATCGTCCAGCACCCTGATGATATTGCCGCGCTGCTCAGCATCCGCTTCGCTGGGTCTCGGCTGTGCACTGAGCGTTGCCCCGGCTTTCTCAGCCAGAATACGCAAAGCTTCATTAAAGTCCCAGCCCTCTTTCTTCATCACAAAGCCAAACAGGTCCCCGCCCTCATTGCACTGCCCAAAGCAGCGCCAGGTCTGACTTTCCGGGAAGACGACAAAGGCAGGCGTACGGGTGTTGCTGTGGAAAGGGCAAAAACCAATGTAGTTCTTGCCGGTGCGGCGCAGTTTTACAGTCTGGGAAATGTAATCTACCAGATCGAGCTGAGCCTTAATCTCGTCAACAACGCCCATAATTCCCTTAGAAAGAGCTTTAGTTTACATT
This sequence comes from Chloroflexota bacterium, assembly GCA_012797215.1. The sequence continues at coordinate 856 of JAAZPN010000220.1, forward strand.
GCGCCTAAAGTAAGCGCTCGTCAAAGGATTTCAGAGTCCGCAAGTAGTTCGCGCGCTCGTAAGCTGCCGGATTCTCAATCTTATCCAGACGCAGTGTTCCGAGCATTTTTTCAATGGATTCGTACCCGTTTTTATTCATCCAGGCATTCAGACCGTTCAGCAAACTGGCGGCGTATTTAACCCCGTTTGCCAGCAGGGCAGAGACCACGTATGTAACCTTCGCGCCAGCCATGATTGCTTTGACCATATCCTCGGGGCTGTGCACGCCACCACTGAGCGCAAAGTCGGCCTTTAGTTGAGAAGATGCGATGGCAATCCAACGAGCGGGCAGCGCCAGGTCAGCGCTGGTGCTCAGGCGCGCTTTGCGTTCCACTTCAAGAGATTCAATATCAAAAATCGGCTGCATGAAGCGGTTGAAAAGGACAAAGCCTTCCGCGCCAGCTTTGTAAGCGCGCGCCAAAAAACGCGGCAGCGTGGTCAGGAAAGGCGAAAGTTTGACCGCGACCGGAATGCTGACGTGTTTACAGACTTCCTGGATTAAGCTAAGGTAATTCTTTTCAACCTGATCCGAGGCCAGCGCAGGGTCGGTGATTAGCGTGTAAATATTTAGTTCCAACGCGTCCGCGCCAGCAGCCTGGAGGTCCTTTGCCAGGCGCACCCAGCCGCCAGGCGTCGTTCCATTCAGACTGGCGATGACCGGGATTTCGACACTCGCTTTAATCTTTTGCAGCTGCGCAATGTACTTATCCGCGACAGTCTCAATATTGCGCGGCTCGGGAAGGTAAGTTTGCGCTTCGGGTTGGCTTTCGGTGCCCTTATTCAAGAAATAATCAAGCTCCAGGCTTTCATGCGTGATTTCCTCTTCAAACAGGGAATGCATCACCAACGCGCTGACACCGCTGTCTTCCAACTGTCGAACGACGTCTAGCTGCACAGAAAAAGGAGACGCGCCAGCTATTAGTGGGTTTTTTAACGGCAAACCCAGGTAGCTTGTTTTCAATTCAGCCATTTCTCCTCCTTAGGGTTTTGGAATAGAAAACGATGACGCACTCAAACACGTCATCGTTTATTCTACCTTATTAACGCGCCTGCTTCCAATTGAAAGGGTGAACCACAACCCTCTCTGCGGCGCAGATTGTCAGCGCTTTAGGCCTGCGGGGCCTCTTCAGATTTCTCACCAAAAGAGTAATCCATGGCTGCCATCTGTTCGTAAAGCGACCAGCGGCGTTCCGCGTCTGCCTGGGCGGCTTTCATCAGCATTTCTGCGCGTTCCTCATCAGATTGCAGCAGCATGCGATAACGGGTCTCGTTGTAGGCGTATTCGGACACTTTGATGCTCGGAGCTTTGGAGTCCAGCTGCAGCGGGTTCTTGCCGTCCTCAACCAGACGCGGGTCGTAGCGGTAGAGCGGCCAGGCGCCGGAATTCACCGCCAGCTTCTGCTGCTCCAGACCCTTGGACATATCGATGCCGTGGTTGATGCAGTGGCTGTAAGCGATAATCAGCGAAGGACCTTCATAAGAATCCGCTTCGGTAAAGGCTTTCAGGGTTTGGCTGTCGCTGCCGCCCATGGCCACGCGCGCAACATAGATGTTGCCGTAGCTCATGCTAATCAGACCCAAGTCTTTCTTGGGCTTGTCGCGTCCATCCGCAGCGAATTTCGCCACCGCGGCGCGCGGAGTCGCTTTGGAGGACTGACCGCCGGTGTTGGAATACACCTCGGTATCCAGGACCAGGACGTTCACGTCCCGGCCGGAAGCCAGTACATGGTCCAAACCGCCGTAGCCGATGTCGTACGCCCAGCCGTCACCGCCAATAATCCAGACGCTCTTGCGCACAAGGTAATCCGCGACAGAAAGCAGGTTCTTGAGCTCCTGTTCGGCTTTGCCTTCCAGTGCCGCCTTCAACGCGCTCACGCGTTTGCGCTGTTCCTGGATCTCAGCTTCAGTTTTCTGGCTCGCCTGCAAAATAGCATCCGCCAGTTCAGCGCCAACCAATTGGGCGTGTTTTTCAAGCAGTTCGCGGGCATAAAC
>JAAZPN010000221.1 GCA_012797215.1 Chloroflexota bacterium
CACCAAAGCAGTGGGCCGGCACGCCGCGGATTGCGACATCATCCACGCCAACTGGTCGCTTTCCGGCCTGGCGGCCTTGCTTTCGCGCGGCAGGCACAAGCTCCCCTACGTGGTCACCGTGCAGGGCAGCGACGTCTTTAAAACCCTGAACAAACCAGGCATCCGGCAGATGGTAGGGCTGGCGCTGCGCAAAGCCGGCAAAGTCCTCGCGCTCAGCAACGCGCTGAAGAGCGCCGCGCTGGAGTTCGGCCTGAAGGATGAACACGTGATGGTGGTTCCCAACGGCATCAACATCGCCCAGTTTCCTTACGCCTCACTGCGAGAAAAACAATTGCAGGTCCTCTTCGTGGGCTCGCTGATTGAGCGAAAAGGCCCCTTATACTTATTGCAGGCAATGCGGCTTGTGCACCAAAACCTGCCTGAGGCAAAATTGGTGCTGGTGGGCGAGGGGGACCAACGCGCGCGCCTGGAGCAGTTCATTACCGAAAACGCGATGGCGGAATACGTCCGCCTGGCGGGCACCCAGCCGCAAAGCGCGGTGGCGGAGCTGATGCGCGAATCCAGGCTGTTCGTGCTGCCTTCCATTGAAGAAGGGCAGGGAGTCGTGTTGATGGAAGCGCTGGCCAGCGGAACGCCCTGCGTGGGCAGCCGCGTGGGCGGCATCCCGGATGTGGTGACGGAGGATGTGGGCAGCTTGGTGGAGCCTGGCGACGCGGCTGGGCTGGCGGAAGCCATTCGCGCCTACCTGACCGACACGGAATTATGGGAAAGAGCCAGCCAGGCTGGCAGGCAGCGCGTGCTGGCGCATTATGATTGGAATCACCTGGCGGATGAAATTACCGCCGTTTACGCCGAAGTTTTGGCTGAGAGACACGCATGAGAGAATACCAAAGAGACTTTATCACCCTGTATGATGATTTTCAGGACGGAGAAAACCGCAAGCGCAAAGCGGAAAAGATCAACTACATCCTGGAAAAACTCGCGCTGCACAACCCGCAGGGCACCTGCCTGGATACCGGCTGCTCCAACGGCATTATCACCAGGAGCATGGCGGAACTTTTTGCTTCCGTGGTGGGTGTGGATATTGACAGGACCGCCATGAAGCTGGTTGACCCGCGTGAAAACCCGGCCGTCGCCTACGTCTACGGGGACGCGATGGGGCTGCCTTTCGCGGATGAATCTTTTGAGGCGCTGGTTTGTTCCCAGACCTATGAGCACGTTCCGTCCTCCCCGCGTTTGTTTGAGGAAATCCAGCGCGTGATGAAAGCGGGCGGGGTGGTCTTTTTTAGCGGACCAAACAAGATTTTCCCGATAGAACCGCACTACTACCTGCCCTTCCTGCATTGGCTGCCGGAGAAATGGGCGGACGGCTATCTGCGCCTGACCAAACGCGGCACGCATTATTACGAACGCTCCCGCACCTATTGGGACCTGCGCCGTACCTTCCTGAAGGATTACCAGGTGCACGACGCGATGCGTTACGTATTGCAGTATTACGCCCTCACAAACCCCAAACAAGGCATGCGGCGGCTCTACGCTTTGGCTGCCAAGCTGCCCCCGTTCTTGCTGAAACTTCTCTCACCGTTCATGGTGAATATTAACTGGGTCCTGGTCAAACGCGAGGCAGGAAAAAATGGCGCAAGAAACATCCAATTCGCGCGTTAGGCAGCGCCGGCAGGAAATTGAGCGCGAACTGACCCGCTCCGGACCGGACGCGTGGAAGTATTTCTCCACCGTCATTTATTCGCACTGGAACAAGGTTTTTGGGGAATACCTGCCCAAATATCTGAGCGGGCTTGCTCTGGACGTTGGCAGCGGCGAGTGCCCCTACCGCTCGCTGGCCGAGCGTTACGCCAGTCAGCTGTTTTTGATGGATCACAATAACCAGCCAATTAAAATTAGCCTGCGGGGCGATATCCAAAACATCCCGCTGCGGAGCGGTGCCCTGGACAGCGTCTTGTGTTTCCAGGTGCTGGAACACGTCGCCAACCCCTTTGAAGG
>JAAZPN010000222.1 GCA_012797215.1 Chloroflexota bacterium
AAGACAGTCCACCAGAAGAGCACAAAAGTCAATTACAACGACTTCAGCCACAGCCTGGTTTGGAATAGCGCTGATGATTGCGCCAAGCTAAGAATCGGCTTCCAATTCCACACCACATGGATTATGGGGCGCGCAAAGAGCGTTCAGAGAGCGGTGCAGGAAAACCCAGCGGGAGTTGTTATCAAGCAAATAGCTTGGCCAGGCGCGGCACCTGCTGCCGCAGCACCCATTCCTGCGTGCGCCAGCCAAACACCTCGCCGACGCCGCCGTATTCAAAAGCGGCAATTTCCGGTTCTCGCCAGAGCCCAGCTCGGATTTGCGCGCATGCCCATTCCGCTGCTTCCCAATCTTCTGGCTTCATCTCGAAGTGATCGTTCAAGTAACCGCGGTAATACCGAAGCCCGGTAATGTGCAGCTCCGCCAGCCGTTCCATGGGAAGGCAGGCTACATAATCTTTGAGCTCCATTCCGAGGTAATGGCAGCTAATGCGCGCGTGCGAAAGGTCAAATAGCATACCAGCATCTGCTTCCACAATTGCCTGAGCAATCATTTCCGGCGTGGAACCGATTTTGCTTCCATAGTAGTCTGGTATGAAAGGCAGGTTTTCCGCCACCAACTTGACGCCGGGTGCCTGTTCCTTGAGATATCGCATCTCTGAGACCCAGTTCTCAACCAGCTTTCGTCGGTCAGCCGGGCTCTCAGGGTCCAGATCAGCTCGTCCCAACAGATGGCAGTTCAGGTGCGGAGTTTGAGAGTTGGCAAGCATCGAACGGATGAGGTCGAAATCCAAATGCTCAAAGCCTCCGTTCCCAACAACAATTTCAAAATGGATATGCACCGGCCGCAGTGGTCTGGCAGCGTTAACGACGCCTTCCCATTCAGGGCACTTCAGCAGATCGCAGTCTGCGGCGCCTTCGCGCAGCAGATTCTCCATTGGAACCGAATAGTTTACAGCGAATTGCATGCCTGTTTTCCTTTAACTTAGAGCCGGCGCAGCGGGAATATCGCTGTAAGGGTCGAGTTTTGATTCAAGTTCGTGTCGGAATTGCTGGGTGTAAAGCCGATAGTAATGACCTTGTAGCAGCATAAGATCATGGTGATTGCCACTTTCCGCGATCTGACCGTCTTGAATCACGAAAATCTTATCGGCGTTCTTGATGGTAGAGAGGCGATGCGCGATGATAAAGCTGGTGCGGCCGGTCATCAGTTTTTCCATGCCGTTTTGGATGAGCGCTTCCGTGAGAGTGTCGACTGAGCTGGTGGCTTCGTCCATTACAAAGATGTCTGGATTGGAGAGAATGGCGCGGGCGATGCTGATAAGTTGCTTTTGACCAACGGAGAGCAGATTGCCGCCTTCGCCAACGTTCTGATCATAACCATGCTCAAAGTGCTGGATAAAGTCGTGGGCGCCAGCCAACTTGGCGGCCTCTTCAATTTCTTCATTGGTCGCTTCTAATTTCCCGTAGCGGATGTTCTCGCGAATGCTGCCGGAAAAGAGGTGCGGGGTTTGCAATACCACGCCAATGCGAGATTGAATTGTTTGCAGGTTCAGGTCCATGTAATCCATGTCCGCAATGCGAATCACGCCTTCGGTCGGCTCATAAAAGCGGCAGAGCAGGTTGACGATAGTGGTCTTCCCGCCGCCGGTCGGACCAACGAGGGCGATTGTCTGCCCATATGGGATGTGGAAACTAAGATTGCGGATGACCGGTTCATCATCTTCGTAACGAAAAGACACACGCTCAAAGGCGATATCGCCAGCCAAAGAGACAGCTTCCGAGGCATTAGGGCGGTTATGGATGGCTGGCTGCGTGTCCATCAGCGAGAAGACGCGCTCAGAAGACGCCACCGCGTTCTGCATGTCGGCGTAGACCCGAGCCAGATCCTGGATAGGCCAGAGAATCATCATGATATAGGAGATGAAAGCCTGCAGTCCACCAATCGTGATGCTGCCGAGCTCCACTCTGATGCCGCCGCGCCACAAAATCAAGCCTAAGGATACCGCGCTGACCATCTGAATGGTCGGCTGGAAAAGCGCGGAAAGGTAGGCCGCGCGGTAACTGGATTTGTACATCGCGGTCGAAAGCACTCTGAAATCTTTCAGGTTGCGGTCCTCACGGCGCAGCGCTTTGACAACTCGCACACCGGTGATGTTTTCGTTCAGGCTGGCGGTCATCTTTGAGTTGGCTTTGCGCGAGAGACGGTAGTGATGGTAGATGCGCAGTCGGAATTTAAAAGCAGCGTAAATCATCACCGGCAGAGAAAAGAGGACAATCAATGCCAGTTGCCAATTAATCGTAAACATAAATATCGCCGAAACGATAATGCTTACAAAGGCGTATGAAGTATCAATAACGCCCCAGGTGAGCAGTTCCGCCATTTTTTCTGTGTCGGATGTGACGCGGGACATGATCCAGCCAAGCGGGGTCTTGCTGAAATAGGATAGCGAAAGATCCTGTAAGTGGTTAAAAAGCTGCTTTCGCAGATCATAACGCACGCGCTCACCCTGCACCCCAACCAGATAGATAAAAAAGAACACGCCCACGGCTTGTATCAGAACAATGGCGCCGTAAATCGTGAAGAAGCGCAGCACGGCAGTCTTATCCTGCAGCGTGATGCCCTCATCGATAATGCGCTTGCTGAGAATCGTAAAGTAGGCATCTAACAGGGAGACGACCACAATTGCGAGAACGCCGCCTGCCAATGTTTTCCAATGCGGGCGCAGCGTGCTGAATAAACGCTTCAGCACATTGCTCTTTAATGGAACGTTGTCGTCCAATTCGTTTTCATCATAATAGGTGGACACGGTCAATTTCCTCTTGCAGAGCGCTATCGATGCGCGTCTGAATGTCGTAAATGCTGCGATAAATGCCTGGCTGCTGAATCAGCTCCTCGTGAACGCCAGACTGCACAATCTTGCCCTGGTCGAAGACCAGGATCAGGCCAGCGCTCATGATGCTTTGGATGCGATGCGCGATAATGAATGTTGTGCGGTTTTCCATCAGTTTTTCAAGCGCCTGGCGAATTTGCACTTCGGTTTCCATATCTACTGAAGAAGTGGAGTCATCCAGGATTAGAATGCGCGGGTTAATCAGCAGCGTGCGCGCGATTGCGACCCGCTGTTTCTGACCGCCGGAGAGCGTCACGCCGCGTTCACCCACAAGTGTGTCGTAACCATTTGCAAATCCCAGGATTACGTC
>JAAZPN010000223.1 GCA_012797215.1 Chloroflexota bacterium
CAATGGGTATTGTGTAGCCCTGCTAGATTAAAGGCAGATTGCCACACCGTTTTGCCTTTGCGCTGGATTGTTGACTTAGGCTCAAGGGCAAAACGGTTCGCAATGACGAAACTTAGCCTTCGCTTCATGTAAGCGCAAAAAAAGCGGCTGCCAAGTCTGGCAGCCGCTTTGAAATCCACGAATCAATCTTATTCTTCTTCTTTAAGTTCCTTCTGGCGGGCATCCATCACTTCCTGCGCCAGGTGGGTCGGAACCAAATCGTAGTGGTCAAATTCCATGCTGAAGTGCCCGCGGCCGCCGGTCATGGAACGCAGAGTGGTGGTGTAGCGCAGCATTTCGGCCAAGGGAACGGTAGCGGTCACAACGGAACGCCCTTTTTCAGTATCCATGCCCTGCACGCGCGCGCGGCGGGTGTTCATATCGCCCAGAACATCGCCCATGTTCGCTTCGGGGACGACCACAGTCACTTTCATGATCGGTTCATAGAGCACGGGGTTGGCATCTTTGAAGGCAAGTTTGAAGGCTTCACGCCCAGCGATTTCAAAAGCGATTGGCTTGGAATCCACCGGATGTTCTTTACCGTCGAAGACGGAAACGCCGACATTGTGAACAGGATAGCCAGCCACCACGCCGTCTTTCATCACGGCGCGGATGCCTTTTTCGATGGGGCTCATGTAACTGCTTGAGATAGCGCCGCCAAAAACATCGTTACTGAAGCTGAAGTCCTCATCTTTAATCGGGAATACTTTTAGATGGACCTCGCCAAACTGGCCGGAACCGCCGGTCTGTTTCTTGTGGCGGTACATCGCGCTGGCTTCCTTGGTAATGTGCTCCTCGTAGGGAACTTTTGGCTCCAGCAAGTTCATGCTCATCTGGAATTTTTGCTCGGCGCGGCGGACTGCCACGTCGATGTGTTGGTCGCCCATGCCGAACAACAGCGTTTGGCGTGTGGCGGCTTCCATGTGCCAGGAGAGGGTCAGGTCTTCTTCGCACAGGCGGGTGAGGGTTGTGCTCAGTTTCGCAGCGTCGGACTGCGTCTTGGGGTTCACCGCGACGCGGTAAAGCGGGCTGGGATATTCGGGCATTGGCAGGGTGAGGCTTTGCTCTTTGGTGGTCAGCGTATCGCCGGTGGTAGTCAGGCTCAGTTTGGCAACGGTGCCAATATCGCCGCTGTGGATGACCGAAACGGGCAGGTTTTCTTTTCCGAAAGGAACCTGCATGCCAGCCAGGCGTTCTTCTTCGCCTTTGTTCGCGTTCCAGGCGCGCGTATCAGAGCTCATCACGCCCGAGAAAACGCGGAAGAAGGTCTGCTTTCCCACGAAGGGGTCCGCGGTGGTTTTCCAGACATAGGCAGCGAGAGGGCCGGAATCTGAAGGGGTAAGTTGAACTTCACCCTTAGGAGACTGCGCGACCACGGTCGGGCGTTCCAGGGGGGAAGGAGCAAGCTTGGAGAGGGCTTCGAGCATTGGCGCGATACCGACCATATGACCGCCAGCAGCAACCATCACGGGAATAACATTGCTAATCTGGATGGCTTTATGCAAGCCTTGCAGGGCTTCTTCGGTTGTCAAATCACCGTTTTCAAAATACTTCTCCAGCAGCGAGTCTTCGCCTTCAGCGGCGGCTTCAATGAGCTTGAGGCGGGCTTCTTCCGCTTCGGCCTTATATTCTGCCGGGATTTCCACGACAGTTTTGCCGTCGCCCTGGTAAGCTTTCATGCTAATCAGGTCAATCACGCCTTTGAAATCCGCTTTTTCGCCCCAGGGGAGCTGCATCGGAATCAGGCGGTAATCGGTTTGTTCCTGCACAGACGCGAGCGCCTTTTGGAAGCTGGCATTTTCGCGGTCCATCTTGTTAATCACCATGAACATCGGCAGGTTAAACTTTGCCGCGTAGTTCATCGCGGTTTCCGTTCCAACTTCCATGCCGCCAACCGAATCAAC
>JAAZPN010000021.1 GCA_012797215.1 Chloroflexota bacterium
GACCCGAGTAGGGAGGAATTTGGTTGAGGATGGTTTTGAGAAAGGTGGTTTTACCAGCGCCGTTAGGTCCGATGACTGCCACGCATTCGCCGCGCTTCAACACAAGGTCAGGCGCTTGAAAGAGCGGATGACCTTCATCTTGATATCCAACCTGCAAGTCGTAGCTGCGCAGCACCAGATCGCCGGAGCGGCCTGCCAGGGCTAACCTGAGGTGCATCGGGCGGATATTTGCTTTGGGCGCGCTCAGGCGCGAGTCTGCCAGCAGTCGTTCCAGCCGGCGCTGCCTTCCGCGCGCCTGGTTGTTGTTTTGAGTGCCCAAAAAGCGGCGGATGTAATCCTCCTGCTTTTCGATGTACTCGTTCTGAGCTTCAAATTCCGCCAGGCGGCGGGTGTAGCGCGCTTCCCGTTGGGTCAGATAGGCGGTGTAATTGCCGCGGTACACTTCCAGGGAAGGCGTCATTTCCCAGACTTGCGAAGCGGTCTGGTCCAGAAAGTAGCGGTCGTGGGAGACGATAATCACCGCGCCGTCCCAGTCCCGCAGCCAGGCTTCCAACCACTCCACCGCGGCGATATCCAGATGGTTGCTGGGCTCATCCAGCAGCAGCAGGTCAGGTTCTTCCAAGAGCAGACGTGCCAGCACGGCCCGAGTGCGCTGCCCGCCGGAAAGTTGGATGAGAGGGCGTTGGTAGTCCGTTTCCAAGAAGCCGAGTCCAGAAAGAGTCTGTTGGATGCGGTTGGAGTAGGTATAACCGCCGCCTTGTTCAAAGCGCGACAGCACAGTTCCATAACGCTGCAGCACGTCGGGCGAGCAGTCGGGGTCTTGCATCTCGCGCTCGAGGATTTTTAATTCGTCTGCCTGGGCGAGCAGCGTCTCGAAAGCCATCAGGCAGTATGACCACAATGTCCCTTCCCGAATGGTGACTGCTTCCTGCGGCAGGTAGCCCAGCGTCAGCCCGCGGGCGCGGTGCACAGAACCGCGCGAAGGCTCTTCCACACCGGCCAAAATGCGCAGCAAGGTGGTCTTGCCGACGCCATTTGGGCCGACAATGGCAACGCGCGCGCGCCGGGGAATCGCAAAAGTGAGATCTTCGAAGATATCGACCGGACCAAAGGATTTGCCGAGATTTTGAGCGCTTAGCACTGACATTGCGCTTGTAGTATACCAGCGATGCCTGGCAGGAGAGCGCTTGAGGGGACGCGACACAGACACGTAATTTGTTCTTTTGACATTTCAGCAGTGTAAGTTTGCGCAAAAAGAGCAGGCTGACACAACAAACATACGGCTCGGGTCAGGGATGGTAAAATCTGGGTATGAAATTGAAACGTTGGCACATCTGGCTTGGGGTGGCAATCAGCGCGGTCTTTCTGTATCTGGCTTTCCGTAAAGTAGACTTTTCCCTGGTTTGGCAGTACCTGCAACAGGCGCAGTGGTCCTGGGTGCTGTTAGGGCTTGTGTTCTACTTTTTCGGCGTATTGCTGCGCGCCTGGCGCTGGCAGGTGCTGCTAAACCCGCTCAAGCGCTTGCCAATCCGGCGGCTTTTTCCGGTTGTGGCCATTGGCTACATGGGCAATAACGTCTATCCAGCCCGCGCCGGCGAAGTGCTGCGTTCGGTTCTGCTTAAATCCAAGGACCAGGTGGATATCTCTGGCAGTTTGGCGACCATTGTGGTTGAGCGCTTGTTTGACGCGATTGTGATTCTGGGCTTGGTGCTCTTGAATCTGCGCCAGCTCACAGCCATGCCCGCAGCAGCGGAATGGGTTGGCAGCATCCAAAAAGGCGCGCTGATTGGCAGCGCGGTGTTCCTGCTGCTGCTGCTCATTTTCCTTGGCATGGTGTTCTTTCCGGCACAGACCCAAAAAATAAGCGGCTGGATCATCAACCGTTTGGTGCCATCCCGACTGCGCGCCTCTCTGAACGGAATTGTCGCGCGCTTCATCAACGGGCTTTCCAGTCTGCGCTCGCCATTGGAAACGCTGAAAGTGCTGCTGCTCTCAATCGCCATCTGGACCTGCGAGACAGGCCTGTATTGGGGCGTGATGCGCGCGTTGGGCATGGACCTGAACTTTATGACCCTGATGCTTCTGAACGGCGTCGTAAATCTTGTGCTGCTCGTACCGGCAGCCCCAGGCGGGCTGGGGACGTTTGACGCGGCTTGCAAGGCTATGTTGGAGCTTTTTGGGATTGGCTCAGAGCTGGCGTTGGGGTACACACTGCTGCTGCGGGCGGCGCTGTGGGTGCCAATTACAATCCTGGGCGCGCTCTTCTTCTTACGGGAGGGCTTTACGCTGAGCACCGACGTGGTCAGTCTTAAAGAGCAATATTCGAATGAAAATACACCGCACGCAGGCGCAGACGCGCCTGCTGATGCGCAAGAGGAATCAACAGACTTATGAGTGAACCTATTCGTAAACAGAACATTGCGGTCATTGGGGCGGGAATAGGCGGATTGAGTGCCGCTTATGACCTGGTGAAGGCAGGCAAAAACGTCACCATTTTTGAATCCTCTGATCATCCCGGCGGACTGGCAGCCGGCTTTAAGGAGCCGCATTGGGATTGGTCCGTTGAGCGCTTTTATCACCATTGGTTCACATCCGATAAACACATGCGCGGGTTGATCGCGGAACTCGGCTGGTCCGACCAGGTCATTTTCCCCAAGCCTGTGAGTGTGATGTATTTCCAGGGCAAGTTCTATCCCTTTGATTCCATCACAGCCGCGCTGCTCTACCCCGGGCTGGGTTGGGGAGTTAATAAAATCCGCTTTGGCCTGGTAGGGTTGTATCTGCGCCTCACAAAGCAGTGGCAGAACTTGGAAAAGACCACCACCGACGCCTGGATGCGCGCTAAAGCTGGGAATAAAGTGTACGAGAGCATGTGGCAGCCGATGATGATCGGGAAATTTGGCGAGCGTTATGCCAAGCAAGTGAATATGGCCTGGATGTGGGCGCGCTTGCATTCGCGCAGCACGCGACTGGGCACATTTATCGGCGGGTTCCAGGCGTTCGCGGATAAGTTCGCGGCGCGGTTGGAAGAACTGGGCGCTGCCATCTTCTACAAGACCGGCGCGCAAAGTATTGAGCAGACGGAAAACGGCAAGGTGCTGCTGCGCCTGGCTGGCCGGGAACCCCAGGAATTTGACCAGGTTTTAGTCACGCTTTCACCGGGGATTATGGCCAAGCTCACTCCCGGGCTGCCGCAGGACTACCTGGCGGGTCTGCTAAACCTGAAAAGCATGGGCGCGGTGGTGATGACGCTCTCTCTTAAGCACGCGCTTTCCCCGCAGGGCTACTACTGGTACAACATACCCAAACAGGTAGGTTTTCCTTTCCTCTCTCTGGTGGAGCATACCAACTTCCTCAAGGCAGAATATTTCGGCGGCGACCATATTTTGTATATTGGTGATTACCTGGAAGTAGACCATCCGAATTTCCAGAAGAGCGATGAGGAGCTTACCGCGGAGTTCCTGCCGCATCTCTCGCGCATCAACCCGGAATTCACACCAGATTGGGTTAAAAAAGTGTGGGTTTCCAAGACCCCCTATGCCCAGCCAATTCCCTTGGTGAACCACTCGAAAAATATCCCGTCTATTAAGACGCCAGTTCCGGGTGTGTATTTTGCCAGCATGAGCCAGGTGTACCCTTGGGACCGCGGAACGAACTTTGCGGTTGAAATCGGTCGGCGCGCGGCAAGGCTGATGCTTGAGGAATATCAGGGTTCTGGCGCGTAGCCGAGCCAGCGCTTAAGCTCTGATTCCTAATCGGGAATCACTATCCCGAAAAACCACCTTGTTTATTCCGGAAATCCAGGATTTAAATATACCTAATTATAGGTATTAATTAGACAAACCGCTAACAACCCCCTATATATAGGGGGTTGTTAATGCGAGTACTCCTTGCATTTGGGGGAAGCTTTTTTGCTTGTCCACCGAATGGAATTTATAGGAGTCTTTGATAAATTTTAAGATTAGGGAATCTTAAAGAATTGCCAACTTTTAAGCTGCGGCGCGCCTAAGCGCCTTGAATGCCTGGGGTGTGGATGTTAGAATCGGGCTACCGAACTGAAGAACAGCAACATATACATAGTTCTCACAGCGGATCCATATTATCGGGATAATAGCGATTCGCTTATTGAATTGTTGTTCCGTTCAAAAAAACCCCGTTGAAAAGGCGGGGAATCAGGAGAAACGCGATGAACGCACAGCAGGCGTGGCAGGCAGCGCAGGGACAATTGCAAATGGAGCTCTCCAAAGCGACTTACGATACCTGGGTGAAACAAACTCAGCTTATTCGTTATGATGAGGTCGCCGGAATCTTTCATTTGGGCGCTTCTAACGCCTACGCCTGTGATTGGTTGGAAAGCCGACTGAAAGCGACTTTGATAAATAAATTAAGCGGGATGATGGCGCGTCCAATAGAAATTACCTTCACAGTATGGGCCGCGCAGGTTGTGGAACAGCCTTCTGAGGAAATAGTTATACCCGTCAGGCCAGAAGAACCCGCCAGAGATGGTTTCGAAACCCACCTTGCTCCCAAATACCGCTTCGATAATTTTGTGGTTGGCCCAAATAACCGCCTGGCTCATGCCGCCAGCCTGGCCGTAGCCGAACACCCAGCCCGCGCCTATAATCCGCTGTTCCTGTACGGCGGCGTCGGCTTGGGAAAGACGCATATCCTGCACGCTATCGGCAATGCCGTGTTACAGCAGGGCCTGCAGGTGCTCTACGTTTCGTCCGAGGAATTCACAAACGACCTTGTCAATGCTATCCGCACCAAAACTACCGCCGCTTTCCGTGAGAAATACCGCCAGGTGGACGTGCTTCTGATCGACGATATCCAGTTTATTTCCGGTA
>JAAZPN010000022.1 GCA_012797215.1 Chloroflexota bacterium
CTATGGCGCGTTCTTTCCCGCTTTCCCGTTTCCTTGTGGCATGCTCACTCCTGCTTGTGCTGTGCGCTGCCTGAGCTCCGGCTTCAGAGAGCGCGCTTCCATTGGAAATATATCAACATCCAGACCGCCGCTTTCAGCTTTCTATTCCCAAAGACTGGCAAGCTGAAAGCTCCGAGAATGGCGCTTTGCTCACGCTCACCCCACCGGATTATTCCGGCAGCGAAACAGAACTGCGCGTTCTGATTTTCCTTTCACCCACCAACACAATCGACACCAGCGAGCATGTGGAAGAAGCCAATCAATTGTTCCAGCCTTTCCTGGAAAATTATCTGGATGAGTCTTATGAAGTCATCAACCAGGGAGAGACCAAAGTAGAAAAAGTACCGGCCCTGTTGATTGACTTTGCCAAGCCGTACCAAAGCACTTACCTGACAGGTCGGCTGGTGATGGTTGCAATGCCGGGCTACGCCCTCGCGTTTCTTGGCAGCGCGGAACGCAGCGCCTGGGATTCCTTTTTACCCACATTCAGGGCTATGTTAGCGGATTTCCAGTTACTAACCGCAGCTGATAGCATGAGCCAGCCATGAAAAAGTGCTTGACTGCGGCAATTCTTGCTTGTGGACTGCTGCTCGCCAGCTGCAATTTTCCTTCTCCCGCCCTTCAGCGCGAGGATGAACCCCTCTACGTCCCTCCGGTGGGTCAGGCCCTTGCCCCAGCGCCTACTGCCACGCCCGACCCATCCGCATTCATCATGTTGGGTGATGAAGTGCTGCTGCCCTTGGTTTCGCTCGCGTTCTCGCCGCTGGCAAGCGTCGATAACGGCGGACAAGCCGTAACGCTCAGCCTGGGCGAAGATAAGGCCGTGATGAACAACGCGGAAGAAACGCTCTTTTTCAGCATCACCAGCGAACCCGCTGGAATTAATGCCGACGCGGCGGCATGCCTGTCTTACTTGCTCAACCGGATGCAAGCGGACATCCCCGGACTGAGCATTACCGCTTCCATGGAAGCCAGCGCTTCCGGCCTCACCGGCGTGCAAACGGAGCTTTCAGGCACGCTTCTGAACTCGCCGATGCAAGGTAAGCTGGCCGTGTTCCATGTTCAAAGCCGCTGCCTGAGCTTGATGGGCGCCGCAACCCAGGAAGACCCCCAGCAACTTTGGCTGCAAACCGGGCAGGTCGCGTTTGAAAAGCTGCTGGCAGGGCTGCGCATTCTGCCGCCGGGTTCCGCGCCTGCCTGTTTGATTGCAACCGATCCGGATTACGCTTTCAGCCCTGAGCAGCCCATTCGCGTGGGCACTGTGAATATCTACGACGGCATCTCGCGCATGGAGGCTTATTTGAACACCTTGCGCGGCCCCAACATGGAAGAAATCAGTTACATCCGACTCAGCCCGGAGTTCAATGCCGAACAAGAAGTTGTGGACGCTTACCAAATCACCTACGCGGGCTTAGGTTCCCCCATCATTCTGTACTTTTCGATTTATTCCTACGAAACCCCAATGGCTCCACTTGGCTTCACCTGCGAAGCTGCTTTCCCGCTGCAGCAGCCCTGAAGTCGGGCAGGCAATTTGCACATAATACCGCGCGTTTTCACGCGGATGTGATAGGATTGAGAGGTTAATTTTCTCATCCGGTGACTATTAGATGCCAAAACCTCCCACCCGCCGTCATTTTACTTCCCAGTTCTGGCTGATGTTTTCAGGTCTGTTGCTCTCCTCTACCGGCACCACCATGATCTGGCCGTTCATGCTCGTGTATGCCAGCGAGAAACTTGGGCAGCCCCTCACCACCGTCACCAGTCTGATGACCATCAACTCAATTTGCGCGCTGATTGCCGCGATACTTGCCGGCTCGCTCGCGGACCAGGTCGGAAGAAAAATCGTCATGGTCATAGGCCTCCTTGGGCAGGCGGCAGTCTATCTGTTGTATATCCCTTCCAGGGAATTCGTGCTCTTCGCGCTGCTGATGGGTTTGTCAGGCTTCTTTGTCCCCCTTTTCCGAGTCGGCACGGACGCGATGCTGGCCGATATGTTCCCGCCCGAAGAGCGCGCCCAGGCCTACGCCCTTGTGCGCATGGGCAGAAACATAGGCGTCGCGCTCGGCCCTATCCTGGGCGGCCTGGTATTGGCCAGGTCCTACAACATTGGTCTGATGGCCGCCGCTGGCACGCTGGCAATTTTTGGTCTGATCACCCTCTTCTTCCTCAAAGAAACCCGCCCGGTTTCAGTGGTTTCCTCAGCGGAAAGTTTGCGCGATCAGCTGCGTGTCTATAAGGGCGCGCTTCAGAATAAATTCTTCTCACGCATGATTGGCGCCCACACCTTGATGGAAATCTGCGGCACGCTGGTTTGGGCGTTTCTGGTTGTCTATCTCAAGCAGAATTTTGCCATCGGCGAAGCGCAGTACAGTTGGCTGCCAACCACGAACGCGTTGATGGTGGTTTTTCTGCAAGTATTTGTCACCAGGCTCACCCAAAAGAAACGCGTGACCAGCATGCTCACGCTGGGCTCTGCGTTCTACGGTGCCACTATGCTGATCATCGCCCTCAGCAGCCGCTTTTGGGGCTTCTGGGCAGCCATGGTGGTTATGACCGTAGGCGAGTTGATTATTGCCCCGACGGCGACCACTTTTGTATCAGGAATCGCTCCCGAAGACCAACGCGGCCGCTATCTGGGTCTGTTTGGTCTCACCTGGAACCTTGGCATGGCTGTTGGCCCGCTCTCTGCAGGCATCCTCACGGATCTGGTCGGAACGCGAGCGCCGTATTTCGGTGGCACGTTGATTGGCGTTCTATCCGTCCTGGCATTCCTGGCGCTTGACCGCCTCTACCGGCGGGAAAACGCGCAGCAAAAATAAAACTCCGTCCATGCTTCCATCCGTTTTTTGCTTGACAATCTAAAATTCCGCGTCGATAATAGAACATATATTCTATTATGATTATGGAACAACGCCCCACCCAAGTCTACATATTTGGTGTCCGCGATACGGTGCGGATTATCCACGTTGCCCGGGCGCCGGATGAGATCAGGTCCGCGGTTAATGGCGGTAACTGGGAGCCCTTTGTTGGTTCTCAGGATACCTTAATCACGACCTGGCAGGCCTATCAGTCCGGCAGGATTGTAATCATACTTCCCAAGGAAGAAATGCCGGAACCGCGCTCGGTTCACCTCACCCGGCAGGAAAAAAGGGTTTTGCAGTTCCTGGTGAACGGTTACACCCCGGTTGAAATTTACAATGTGCTGCATATTAGCGAACGTTCCGTGCGCAGGTACATGAACCACCTGAGAGATAAGTTCCGCGCAAAGACCTTGCTGCACATGCTTGCCAAAGCAGTCGCGTTGGGCATGGCATGGCCTGATTTATCTGACGACTTGGAATGAGGTGGTTAAAATGGAAGAGGCCGATTTTGTCGGCCTCTCTTGCCCCCCTCTAGGCTACTGCAAACATAGCCGCCCTTATTACCGGCTGTCCAGACCGGATTGCAGTCAATGTAAATCCGCTGTACAAGTGCCCCTTGGGTGAAAAAGCGTCTTCTGGGATACAGCGGACAAGCTGACATTCATGAGGTCTTAACTATATCACACATCCCAGAATATGTGTCAAGGAAAACATAATTAACATAATCTGTTTCGGTTCTTGAGCCTGCTTAGCTTAGTGAACAGAGTCAATGCTGCAGATACTCATCACCAGCATCATGCATTACTTGACAATGTCGCTTATCCATAAAGAGGGCAAATAAACAAGAGACCCTCAGTGATGTGACCGCGCGATAATCTGTTTTGAAATTATTCTTTTTACCCTGCCAATAAATTCCAGCCGGAACAGCAACAAAAAAACACGCCGCCAAAACTGGCGGCGTGCAATTTGTGCTGAAGCGTTTATGCTTCGATGGTAATGGCGCCTTCGGGGCACTCTTCTTTGGCTTCTTCCACTGCGTCTTCCAACTCAGCAGGAATCGGATCCAACAGAACTTCGGCATAGGGTTCACGCTGCAGGCTGAAAACCTCAGGGGCGATACCTTCGCAAACGCCGCAGGCGATGCATAAATCTTTATCAACAATAGCCTTCATCTTTTTCTCCTTCAATTTTTGGTCAATATCTTCGCGGTTCTCATCCGCGAATTCTTCTACAATGATATCACGCTCCGGGTTTTCTGGTTCCAATTCGCGCGACTCATCTTCCTCTACCAGGATGGCTCCTTCCGGGCAATCCTCTGCTGCCTGCCTCGCCGCTTCCTGGATCGCTTCCGGAACGGGCGAGAGCAGCACTTCGGCTGTGGGCGCGTTTTCCAGGCTGAAAAGCGTTGGGGCTATCCCTTCGCAAACACCGCAGCCAATACATAAATCTTTGTCAACACTTACTTTCATGCGCTTCTTTCACTCAACACAAGGCGTAGCGGGTCATAGAAAAGCAAATTTCTATTCGCGCAGCACTGGCAACAGTATAACACGACAATCCCACCGCGCTGTGTTAATTATTTGTAAAAACGCGGTGGGATGCTGCGATTCTAAGCCGACTTTTCACTCACTGCCCGGATGGTTTTCACAATCGCGCTGATGCTGCCTACTGCCAAGCCAAATAGCGTGAGCCCCAAAAGAAGCTTTCCAAGCCAGGAGTGATTGAGTGGTAGGCTTGGGTCAAACAGCCCTGCCACTTCCGGCGCGTGAAAAGCCTGCACGAATTGGGAACTGAACAGGTTCGCGCTGGAAAAGAAAGCCCAGGCCAGAGCGCCGCTCAACACCGCGTCCAACAGCTGTGTCAACAGCGCCGGTACGCTGTTCTTGCGTTCAGCGAGCATGGTGATGTCGTTCAGCGCGCCTACTGCCAGGCTTGCCAGCAGCAAAGGACGCATGCTGCGCAGAAATTCTGGGTTCAACAGAGGGATAAAGCCGCGCTCCTCAAACCACACCGGGATATTGGTTTCCGGCAGCACAACAAACGCCAGCGCGAAGAGCACCGTGAAAATCAGACCGATGATGTTTTCTGCCGCGCTCGATTTCGGCGCCCGCTCTGGCAGCTCGGGCAATTCACTCAGAAAGTCCTTTTCCTCGTCTAATTTGACGTCATAATGGTAAAATAGCGCGAATATCAGCGTCACATACGCGAAAGCCTGCAGCCCGCCGGAGAACAGGCTAAGCACCCACTCCCCCAGCCTTACCAGCAAATTCTCAGTCGGAGCGCTGACCAACTCAACCATGAGCGCAACGCTGAGCCCAAAAAGCGTTGCCGCCAGGACGATCTTAAGCACCAGCTTGTAGATTCGGAAGTGCGGCTGCCCAATCAGGCAGTTGCGCTGCGCAGGCAGGTACTTTTGCGCCAACTCATCCGGGCGCCCCAGTTCCGTCAGCACCGCCCGGATGTCCTCCTCAGAGGGCTCCTGCTCCGCGCCGCGTTCCGCCAGCATATCCGCGATGAGCGTGCGCAGTTCGCGGGCTGTATCCTCTCGCGACTTTACAGGCAGCTGCCGGCTAATCGCGTAGATGTAACGTTCAATTAAATTATTTGACTTCATGGTTGTCCTCCAACAAACTATTAAAACTCACACTAAATTGTTTCCACTCAGCTCGCCAACGCTCGTAAACCTCTGTTCCTGTTTCCGTTCGCTGGTAATATTTGCGCGGCTTGCCTTCGCGCATATCCCAATCGCTGCGCAGCAGCGCCTGTTCTTCCAGGCGGCGCAAAAGCGGGTAGAGCGTATTCGCTTCCACCGGCACGCCGCCAACCGCCAAGTCCCGCACTAATTGGTAGCCGTAGCCTGGTTCACTAAGTCGGCTCAAGACCGCCAGGGCGATCGCGCCGCGCCGCATTTCGGTCACAAAACCCGCCAGTAACGCTTCTTTTGACTGCATAGAACCTCCGATAATATAATCTACTACAGTATACTGTTTGTTACACAGTATTGTCAAGAGGCAAATTTAGGAAACGCTCGCAAAAGTCAAAATAACCTCGTACAAACTCTCCATGCTTCGCCTTCCACTAAAAAGAGTAAAATAAGCCATCCGGACCTGGCTGCTTGTCCGCGCGAACACATTACTGAGAATGAAAAGAGATTAAATGATTTATCACATCACCACCTCAGCGGAATGGGAAAACGCCAAAAAGATAGGTGGGTACACCCCACAAGCTTTTGAACGCGACGGCTTTATCCACTGCTCCGACCTTTACCAGGTCGAGGATGTCGCCAATCATTTTTATCGGGATTTGTCTGGGTTAATTCTGCTCTGCATTGAGCCAGCCCTCACAGGCATCCCGCTTGTCTACGAAAACCTGGAAGGCAAAGCGATGCAATTTCCGCATTTATACGGCAGCCCACTGCCTTTAAACTCCGTGACAGCTGTGATTGCGCTGCTGCGTGATGAAAAAGGCGACTGGCGGCTTCCGCCAGCCCTTCGGCGCGCTAAGCCTCCGCTGATGAACGAATTGCCTTTTCAACTCCCCGGTAAACTCTACCGCTCCGTGATGCCCGGCAGCAGCATGTTTGACCCACAGGATGAAGTTGTGAACCTGTACCAACAGGCAGGTATCGAGGTAGTAGTTGTTCTCAATCCAGATTTCGATATCCGCGAATACGCCCGGCAAGACCTGCGCGAGCGTTATGAGCAAGCCGGTCTGACGCAAATTCACGCGCCAGTGGCAGATTTCACCGCGCCGCCTTCCGGCACCTGGAACGCCGCGCTGCGGGAAGTTGCCGACCTTCTGCGTACGGGCAAAAAAATCGCTGTGCACTGCCATGCCGGCATCGGGCGCACAGGCATGTTCTGCGCTTGCCTTGCCCAGGAATTGCTTGGGCTCAGCCCGCGCGAATCCATTGATTGGGTGCGCGGCTTCATCCCCGGCGCCGTAGAGACGGAGTACCAAAATCAATTTGTGCTGGATTATCCGCGCTATCGCTAAAAATAAGAAAGCGCCCGCTTGATGCGGGCGCGTTTTTATAGTGTCATCTCTCAGCGGATTTCTATCGGCAGTGTGAAGTTCAACGCGCTGGCAGTCCGGTTTACAACAGTGATGATGTAATCCCCAGCCTTTGGCAGAATGTCATCATAGCTGGCAGCTCCAGCGCTGGCGGAAAGCAGTTCGGTGCCGTCTACGTGATAAATCGCGAGAACTGCTTTATCCCCTGGCTGCGCGGAGACTTTCAGGCGCTGCCCCTTATTTGCCCATACCAGGAATTCATGCGTGCCGCTTGCCGGCACTCTGCCAACTGCTGTCATGCCGTACGCGCCCGAGGGGAAGTTCAACCGCTCCGGGATTTGCAGATAGACAGAAAAAGTCACAGCCTGGGGGTTGGCAGCCGCGTCAATGGTCCAATTCCCATTCGCCCTCAGATAGCCCTGGTAGCTCGTTTTCCCCTCCGATATTGGCAACAGCACCGAGCCGTCTGCCCCGCTGACACCCAGCACAACTTTATTCGCGCTGCTGAGAGAGATTTTGACGAACTGGTTCTTTGCAGCCCAAAAAACATAGCGGCGCACGGAATTGTAAGCCGCGCTGCCCTCCTGGGCAATATTGGTCGCTCCCTCCGCAAAACTAAGGCGGATGGGCTCGTATACCACCGGCCGCGGCGTGGCGGATTGTGTGATGTAGGTTATCCCAACGGTAGGCACGCGGGTTTCTGTAGGGGGCACAGGCGTCGCGCTCGCAGCGGGCGGCTCTGGCGTAGGTGGGAGGGCCGTTTCCGTGGGCGCGGGCAAGGTTTCACTGGGCGGCAGGCTGGTATTGGTGCTGCTTGGCGCGGGTAGCGTATTGGTAGGCGCTGCCAGCGTGTCCAACGCGACGCGCGTCAGCGTTGCCTGGGCAAAAATCGCGGCTTGGGTTTGCAGATCTTCAAAACTCAGCGGCGCGGCGCCCACGCAGGAGACCAGCATAAAGCATGCCGCAAGCAAGAGAATCGCACCCACAATTGTCTTCTTCATAATTCCTCCAGTACTAATCAATCATCTCAATAAGGTGCAAGATGCGCTCCAAGACCTGCTGCTGCCTAAAGCGCCTTGGCACAACCAAAGACCCGCAAAAGTCCAACATCTCCTGAAAAATACCCCAACTTTCGGCTGAAAAACTTTAAATATCGCCATTTTTTTGCGCGCTTTATGTTATGATTCGCGCAAGCAACATTCAGGATTGGAGTTTACTATGGCAAAGACCCTGCTGCTGATGAGACACGCAAAATCAAGCTGGAGTGATAAGAAACTGCCGGATTTTCAGCGGCCGTTGAAAAAACGCGGCGCGATAGCCTCCGCGGAAATTGCTGAAATACTGCGCGAGAACGAATTAATCCCGCAAGTTATTCTATCTTCTCCCGCTTTGCGCGCCAGTCAGACCGCTGAGATTGTCGCCAAAGTTTGCAATCTTGAACATAAGATTACGTATGTGAATAGTTTCTATATGGGGGAAGTCCGCGAATTCATTGAACAGCTCCAGAAACTGGATGACAGTTTGGAACGGGTTATGATAATCGCCCACAATCCGGGGCTCGAAGCCTTTATGCAAACCCTTGACGGCAAACTGGACGCGCTTCCGACCGCGGCTCTGGCGTATATAAGCCTCGACCTGCACCATTGGTCTGAAATCTCCAAAGATACCACCGGTGAACTGGTGGGCTATTGGGATCCCGAAAATCTCGAAAAACAAGCTAAGGAGCAAGAAATGGGCAAGGATAAGAAAGATAAGAAAGACAAGAAGGAAAAGAAAGAGAAGAAGGAAAAGAAGGACAAGAAGTAAGCTCTACTTCTCGTTCTAAAATTCTTCTTTCCTGAAAACCTCTTAAGCGCTTATTCTGCGGAAAAGAAATACGCGCTCATTTTCGGGTTAATTCTCCTTGATCCAATAACTCAGTCGAACCAGGATCGACCCTTGGGCCTCTGATAATCAGAGCTCCGTTGGCGTGTAAACCAGGTTCTGCCAGATTTTTAAAGCCTGCGGTAAATCAGCCGCGTTATCCAGGTAAAATGAAGTCTGCGCGCAGCCATTCTCAGCCATGCTAAATGCGTGCAGCGCCAGGCGGGTGTGTTTGGGGGTAATCGCTTCCAGCTGCATGCTGCCAAAGCGAATTAGCTGTTCAGCTTGTTCCTCTATGATTTCCAACTCCTCTGCTTGGGCTTTCGCGCGCAAATTCGCCAGCAGCGCTGCTCGCTCTTTGGCGCCGCTGTAAGAGAATACTGCCACGCCAATCGTAATTCCCTCGGTCCAATAAACAATATGGGTATCCTCTTTGCGGCGTTGAAAACCGTCCGGCAGATTTATCGCCCATTGGGGTGTTAGCTGTTGTTTCATAACGCTATTCTATCAAATCCGACCTTCACTCTTCAATGCGCTTCAGCTGCTTATGCAGCCAGATAGTTCCGGTGGGTTGGTATTGACGCACAACCAGGATGGAACACTCAGCCTCTTCCAACAGGTTGTCGTTCAACTCGCCAAAAATCTGCTCAGGGCTCAAAACCTCTTCAGCCGCTCCAATAATCATCAGGTCGTAATTGCCGCGCCTGCTTTCCTCCAGTATCCCATCCAGCACTGAGGATACTAACTCCACTTTCAACTCGATGTAGGGCGGTATCTCTCCCAATTCGAACTCAACGATATCATGCAGCTGCGCGAGTTGGTCTTCCACCACCTCGGGGTCTGCTCCGTCCTTGGTTAGCCGCAGGGCTGTGACCGGGATTGGGTCCGGGCTTGCCAGGTCCCGCGCCAGGCGCAGCGCCAAGCGCGCGTTGGGACCGTTCCCAACCGGTACCAAAACGCGGTGAATGCCATTTACCAGCCCTCGGTCTCGCAAAACCCCGACATTACGCTGAGCTGTCATGACTATTTCTTTTAATATGTTATTGGGGGTATGGACTTTGCTTTCATCCTTGGGATACCCTAACAGAACCATAGAAATATCGCGGTGACGCGCCAACTCGTCGTAGACCGCTTCTTCCACGTGTCTGGCCGCTTTGCTTTTAACATAGAGCGGCACATTGTGGCTTTGGGCGATTGGGGCCGTCACGGCCAGTAATTGTTTCTTTTTGGCATTCTGTTCCTGCACCAAGGCCGGCACCTGCCCTTCCGAAAGGTTGAAAGGCGTCTTTTTCACGCTGAAAACGCATATGCTGGTATCTTCTTGCTGGTCAACCAGCTGTGCCGCCAGGCGCGTCAGGCTGATAGCGGTATCCTGATGCACGGCCGCAGCCAGGATTCTGCCGCCGCCTTCCTCGTGTTCAAGTTTCTGCTGCAGGTCAGAGCGTGTTTTGTAAAACTTGGTCACCCAAAAAACCACGGACAAGCCCGCGAGCACCGCGGCCAGGAACAACAGCGCCTTCGGGTCCGCGAATGCGACAATGAGCACACCCGAAGCAGCAGCCAGGTAAGGGGTAAGTGGGTACAACGGCACTTTAAACGGCCGCTCAATATTTGGCTGGTCTTTGCGAAGGCGCAGCATAGCCAGGCTTGCCCAAAAAAGCACGAACATATAGCCAGCGCTGGAAATGTAACTGAGAAAATCGACCACACCAATCGCGGAAATCAGGCCGCTGATGAGCGCGATCAGGATGATGGCGGCATATGGCGTGCGCCAACGGCTGAGCCGCGAAAAGACTCGCGGCCAAACCCGCTCTCGGCTGAGCGTGAAGGCTTCACGCGTGGCTGAGAGCATAGCCGAATTGACTGATGTTAGCGTGGCAACAATACCGGCTGCCGCCATAATTTGCACGCCGCCGTTTGGCCAAAACTTTGCGGCCGCGTCCGTCAACGCGGTGGTTGAACCTGCCAGCTGTTGAAAAGGAATCGTGCCGATGGTCACCAAGGAAACCATCGAATATACCAAGGTGGCAATTCCCAGGCTGAGCAAGATACCAAGTGGGATGTTGCGATTGGGCTGTGTAATTTCCTCAGCGTCGTCAGCAATCACTTCAAAACCAACATAGGCGTTGTAGGTCAGCGCGATAGCTGAGAGCATGCGCGCGATAACCTGGAAGGTATTCTGCCCGGAAAAAACTACGTTCCCGGACGAAAAGACCGCCTGACTAAACCCATTCGCGTCGGTCATCCCGCGGATGATGTAAATGGCAAAGACAACCAGCAAGAACGCGCCCAGCACAATCTGAAAGTTACCCGCCTTGTTCACGCCGCGGGCGTGCAAGCCAGCCACGACCACAATAACAGCCAGCGCCACCGGCACTAAGGGTAAGATTGGGAAAAAGACTTTGAGGGAGATTGCGAAACCGATCGCGGAAAGCGCGGCATAGAAGGTGCTTGATAAACAATCCAGCGAACCAACCAAAAACATGATCAGCCCACTGCCAAAGCCCTGACCGACATAAGTCATCGCGCCGCCGGTCACCGGGTAGGTTGTTGCTAATTCGCAGTAATTAAGTGCGACGCTGAGGGTGAGCACGCCTCCCAGCACAAGCGCCAGCACGGCTTCCGGGCCGGCTATCCCCGCGGCATGGCCGGTTAACACAAAGATTTCCGCCGCGATGGTTCCCGCGGTGCCCAGCATAATAACCTGTAAAAGATTCAACTGACGCTTTAGTTTTCTTTTTGCCATGGTTTGTTCCTCGCGCGTTTGAGTTTTCTGGCAGTTTTCAGCGCTGTAATTTTATACCCACTTTGATGATTGCGCGGTACACTTGAGGTTGTTATCATTAAGCTGCTGCGATTAACTCAGAATTGTTTCACCGGAGGAACCCCCATGACTGTTCTAACCCTCATTCTTGCCGGCGGAGCCGGCAGCCGCCTCAGTATTCTCGGAGAAAAACGCGCCAAACCAGCTGTTCCCTTCGCCGGGAAATACCGCATCATCGACTTTCCCCTTTCAAACGCCGTCAATTCCGACCTCTACCGCATCGCGGTTTTAACTCAGTTCCGTCCACACTCGCTGATGCAGCACCTCGGTATCGGAGAGCCGTGGGACCTGAACCGCCGCCCACCGAACGGACTCCAAATCTGGCAGCCTTTCCGCGGACGCTCCCTTCAGGATTGGTACCGCGGTACGGCGGACGCCCTTTACCAGAACCGCACCTTTATCAAAGATGCCAACAGCGACACGCTCCTCATCCTATCTGGCGACCATATCTATAAACAAGATTACCGCGACCTGCTGCGCTTTCACCAGGCCAAAAAAGCCGACCTGACCGTCGCGGTGATGAACGTCAGCCAGCAGGAAGTCAGCCGTTTTGGCATCATGAGTGTGGATTCCACCCAAAAAATCACAAAATTCGCCGAAAAACCCAAAAAGTCCGAGAGCACTTTGGCATCCATGGGCATCTATGTTTTTAATACCAGGTTCCTGCTGGAACAGCTGGACCTGGACGCGGCCCAGCCGGACTCCGCGCACGATTTCGGCAAGAACATCATCCCCCGCATTGTCGAAATGGGGCGCGCTTATGCTTATCCCTTTGTGGGCTACTGGGTAGACGTCGGTACCATCCAGGCTTACTGGGAAACAAGCATGGCGCTGCTGGAGGAAGAACCCGCCCTCGA
>JAAZPN010000023.1 GCA_012797215.1 Chloroflexota bacterium
AACAAAGCCTGTCCCTCGGTGCGCACGCCCGGGATAAGGTCGTTCATGCGGTTAAAGGTGCGCAGGAAAGTGCTTTTTCCGCAGCCGGAAGGTCCGATGATGGCAGTTACCTGTTTTTCCGGGATTTCCAGGCTGATATCTTCTAGTGCATGGAATTTTCCATAGTACAGGCTGTAGGCATGGGTTTCTAGTTTGATAGCGTTCATTGATGCAGACGCACTCCGGCACTTAGTTTTCGAGAAATAAGATCTATAATCAGATTAATGAGAATGATGGAGACAATCAGAACCGCGCCGGTTCCCATCGCCTTCTCGAAGGCGTTAGTATCCATCGCCAGGTAGAAGAGATGCAGAGACAGCGTGCGCCCGCCCGAAAAAAGGGTCTTCGGCAGGCGGTAACTTCCACCCAGTGTGACATAGAAAACCGCTGTTTCGCTAATGATGCGGCCAACGCTGAGCATGATGCCCGTGATGATGCCCGGTATGGCAGCCGGCAATACCACTTTGCTAATTGTTTGCCAGCGCGTGGCGCCAAGTGCCAGGCTTCCCTCGCGCAAACTGACCGGTACGGTCAGCAGAGCCTCTTGCGTTGTGCGAATAATCGTGGGGAGCACCAGGCAAGCCCCTGCCAGCCCAGCGGAAAGCAATGAAAATCCAAATTTCAACGTGGAAACGAACAGTGCGTAACCGAACAAACCGAAGATAATTGAGGGGATACCAGCCAAAGTTTCCACCCCAAAATTTACTGCCTGAAGAAGCGCGCGGACGAATTTTCCTCTGCTCTTGGTCTGACCCTGGTATTCAATCAGGAAAATTGCCGCGCCAATCCCGAGCGGACCTGAGATTGCCAGTATCAAACCAACCAAATAGAATGTCGTGATGACTGTCGTGGAAATGCCGCCCTCACCCGAAAGCCCACCTTTGGGCGCGGTGGTAAGGAATTCCCAGTTGAGCGATTTGACACCGGTGATGAATACATAACCAACAACAACAAGCATGATCAGGATAACAATCAGGCTGGCCAGCCAGAATATGCCAAACCCAAACTTTTGCGAAGCCTGCCGCTTCCGCAAGTCCGCGGAAGCGCGTTTTACGCTGAGCTCAGTAGCATTATTCGAAGTCATGTCCGGCACGCCCATTAAGTCACTTACCCTCAACCTGCTGACGGATTGCCGCGGTTAATAATTGCGCGGGCGCTAACATTAACGATCATGATGAGCCCAAACAGCACAACGCCCGTCGCGAAGAGAGCGCTGGCGTGCAAACCAGAGGCGTAATTGATTTCCACAGCAATATTGCCGGTCAATGTGCGCGCCTGGCTCAAAAACACGGTCAGGGGGTTATCATTCAACGGAGCGGGCAAAATGACTGAATTCCCAATGACCATGATCATCGCCATGGTCTCGCCCAGCGCTCTGCCAATCCCCAGGATGAGCGCCGCGCCAATACCAGATTTGCCAGCCGGCAAGAGCACCTGGAAGATGGTCTGCAGATGCGTCGCCCCTAGCGCGAGGGAAGCTTCTTTATAAGAACGCGGCACCGCGCGGATGGCGTCTTCAGAAATGCTGGTGATAGTGGGAAGAATCATTACGGCTAATACAATCGCTGCCGAGAGCAAACCGTAACCTGAATTGCCCGCCACCGGAATGCGGCGAATAAGCGGCACGAGCACCACCATCCCAAAAAGCCCATAAACCACGGATGGAATCCCGGCAAGCAGCTGCACCGCCGGACGTACTACCGCCTGCACGCTGCG
The DNA here is from genome assembly GCA_012797215.1 of Chloroflexota bacterium. The sequence continues at coordinate 1,756 of JAAZPN010000023.1, forward strand.
CGGAGCAATTTCCGCCAGGAAGATCGCGGCCGCGATTGCCAGCGGCACGCCAATGACCAGCGCCATAAGCGTAACCATCACCGAGCCTACAATCATCGCGAGAATACCAAAGCTGCCATTAGCTGGGCGCCAGGTCAGCTGCCCCAGCAAACCATTTAACCCAAACGCGCTGAAGGCTGGCAAGCTGGAACGAAAAATGAAAACAAAGATGGAAATAACGATGATGATAGAAAATGACGCTGATATAAGCAGAATCGTCCGTACGACCCGGTCAACATTTTGCTTGGTCTGCATTCCTTCTCCAGCGTTCAATTTTATCAGAAACATGGCGTCCCCAACTGTTTTTTGAGGACGCCAAGGATCGTTGTTTGTCAAGCGACAATTACTTTACAGGGATGTACCCTTCCGCGCGCACCATTGCCTGGCCTTCCGCGCTGAAAACGTAATCGAGGAAAGCTTTGACAAGGCCTTGCGGCGCACCATTCGTAAGCAGATTCAGGGGACGAACCACCGGATACAGCCCGCTGGCGGCATTTTCTTCAGTTGCTGCAGCGCCATTAATGCTTATGGCTTTGGTGCTTTCATCCAAATAACCGAAGGAAATAAAAGCGATTGCGTTGGGCGTGGTGGATACCACGGTGCGGATAGCGCCGTTGGAGGACTGCAAAATGGCATTATCCAAAATGAGAGCGTCTTTGCCCATCACCAGTTCCATGAAGGCGTCCCGAGTTCCAGAACCTTCTTCGCGCGCGGCCACAGTAATTGCCGCGTCCATACCGCCCACCTCGCTCCAATTCACAATAGAGCCGCTGAAAATACCCCGGATTTGATCGAGGCTGAGGTCTTTCAATGGATTATCGGGATGCACGACTATAGCGATACCGTCCCGGGCAATGACGTGCACCTGGAGTTCGGGAAATTGCGTTTTTTCCTCGTCCTTGATTTCGCGGGAGGCCATGCCAAGGTCAGATGTACCCTCGCCGGCGGCTTTCACGCCAACGCTGGAACCGCCTCCCTGCACATCAATTTGAACATCCTGATTAGCGCTCATGAAGCCTTCAGCCAATTTTTCAGCCAGCGGTTGCACCGTAGTGGAACCCGTAACGCTGAGGGTTTCCCCTGCTGCGGAAGCCCCGCAGGCTGCCAGGAGCAAGCTTGCAATCAAGACGGTTACTATACCAAGTTTTTTCATTCAATCTCCTTTTCTAGTCCGTTTTACTGTCACTATAATCGTAATTGAAACATTTTAAAAACCCTTCAAAACAAGGTTAACGTCCGGTAAATGTTTTCACAGCAAGTGCCCTTCATTGCTTTAGGGGTCCCCAAAAAAACTAAGCAACGCCAGCAAAAAATAAACTTGGGCGTGGTAAATTCGCCTCGTTTTATCTCTTGCGCCTTTTGCGAGAAACAGTAACATAGCGATTCTCCGGCCTCATTTTTGCGGTTATTCTTTCCCCTCTGCACGGCGCTCAGGAACATGCTAAAATCGATTTATGAGAGCATCCGCTGCCAGACTCATCCAAAGCTATTCACTCCTCATAGCTCTATCCTTGCTCTTATCGGCGTGCGCTGGAGGAAACACGGAGCTCGAACTAACCCCCGCAGCCCTGCGCCAGGTGAGCGCGACCCCCGGCCCCGCGCAGCGCCAAACCCAAGCCGCGGCCGCCGCGACCCCCACGCCCATCCCATCATCAACCCCCTGGGAATATGCTACCTACACGCCTACGCCGCTGCCCGCGGACCTTCCTGCCGCCGGGATAAATCCGCTCACCGGTCTGCCAGCCCAGGATAGAGCCTTGCTGGATGAACGGCCTGTAATCGTTAAAATCCCAAACTGGCCCCAAAGCCTCAGGCCGGCAGCCGGGTTAAACCAGGCGGATTTGGTGTTTGAATACTACATTGGCTACCAGATGAACCATTTGGCGGCTGTCTTTCACGGCAGCGATTCCGAGCGGGTTGGTCCGCTTGCCCCGGCGCGCATGGTGGACGCGCGCCTGGCGGAACACTATCAGGGCATTGTGGCTTATGCCAGCGCCGACAGCACCGTGGAAAAAATCTTTGCCGAAGTGCTGCCTGACAGAGCTTTTGCCCGCGGGTTTGCCCCCTGCCCAGCCATCTGCAACCTTACCGATTCCAGCGGCGAGAACACTTTTGTAAATACCGCCGCCCTGAGGGAGTACTCTGGCGAAGAGAAAAGCCTTGCGCAAGCCATTGATTTGTTGGGATTCACTTTCAACCCCCGCCTTACGGACTGGGACGCGGACGCGGAAACTCTCAGCATCCAATACGCGGATTTCTCGGTTATGGAATGGCGCTTTGACAGCGATTCCGACCAGTATGTGCTCTTTCAGGATTTCGCCAAAGGAGGCGCCATCAGCATCGTGCCTTCAACAGATCGCGCTGACGGCAGCCGCATCGCCTTTGAGAATGTGCTGGTGCTGTTTGCCAACTACATTGAATACAACCCATCGTTGTACGATGTCGATTTTCGCGAGGGTGACCCAAACCAAAGGGCGCTGCTGCTGCGGGATGGCAAACTCATTCACGGCACCTGGTCCTCAGCGGACCCCTTTAGCCCGATTAACATATTTGGAGAATCAGGCGCGCCGCTGCCGCTAAAGCCAGGGCACAGCTGGATTATCTTCGTGGGTACCACCAGCAAGGCTACTCAAATCAGCGCGGCGGATTGGGAATTGATTTTCTCACTGCAATAAAGGCGCGAGCGCCCGCTAAGCCTGCTGAAAACGCATTGCCCGCATTCCATTCAGGGTCACAGCCAGCGTAATGCCAATATCGGCTAAAACAGCTACCCACAGCGGCGTGAGACCTAACAGCGCCAACACCGCCACCGAGAATTTAACTCCAAGGCTGACAGCGATGTTCTGCTGAATTAATCCCTTTACCCTGTGTGAAAGATCCAGCGCAAAAGGCAGCCGGGACAGGTCGTCCTGCATCAAGACAACATCTGCCGTCTCAAGCACCTGGGCGTTCCCAGCCCCTCCCATGCCAATGCCAATGTCAGCGCTAGCGAGCGCGGGGCTGTCATTGCTGCCGTCGCCCACCATCAAAACATGCCCATATTTTTCGCGCAGTTCCCCCAGCAGCTTCCATTTCGCTACCGGCAGGAGCGCGGCATAGGTCTCATCCAGTCCAAGCGCCCCCGAGATTTGTTCTGCCGTTTCAACATTGTCGCCGGTGAGCATCACCGTTCGCAAGCCGCGCTGCTTGAGCGCGCTGATGACTTGCGCGGCTTCAGGTCGGACGGCATCCTGGGCGCTGAGAAAACCGCGCACCCGATCGCCGTCGCAAACCAGCATGGTCGTTTGCCCAAGGCTTTCCGCGGCCAGGGCTTCCTGACGCAAGTCCGCTGGCACCTGATGTTCAGCCTCAAACAAAGGCAGGCTGCCAACAGTGGCCAGTTTGCCATTCACATAGCCCTGTTGACCTCGTCCACTGAGAGACTCCAATTGCTCCGCGGGGGCGTAGCGGGCGGCAACGCTGCGATCGAGCGCGGCGTTTTTTACTGCTTGCCCAAGCGGATGCGTGCTGTAGTACTCCAGCGAACTTGCCAGCGCCAACAGGTCATCGCAAGGTTCACACTGCTCGCCGCCTTGGCAATCCACTGCTTTCACTTTCTGAATGACCGGTTTCCCAAGCGTGAGGGTGCCGGTTTTATCAAAAGCTGCCAGTTTTGCCCGACTAAGCGTCTCAAGATAAACGCCGCCTTTAAATATCACGCCGGCGCGCGCGGCGCGGGTGAGCCCGCTGATGATAGTCACGGGGGTGCTGACCACCAAAGCGCATGGGCAGCCGATCATGAGCAGGGAGAGCGCGCGGTGCAGCCAGCCGTATTCGCCCGCATTGTTCCACAATGGCTGCCCTAACAGCAGGGTCGGGACAAGCGCGGTAAGGAGCGCTACCGCGACCACGATCGGGGTATACACCGCCGCAAAACGGTCGATGAACTTCTCCTGACGGGCTTTCACCGCGCGGGCATCCAGGACGAGATTGACGATGCGCTGCACAGTCGTGTCCTGCGCCAGGGCACTCACGCGAACCTTCAACACGCCCTGCCCATTGATGGTGCCGGAAATAACCGTATCGCCAGCCTGTTTGGGAATTAAGCGACTTTCTCCCGTGATTGGCGCCTGATTAATTTCGCTGCTTCCAGCGCTGATAATGCCGTCCATTGGAAAGCGTTCACCGGCGCGCACGATGATGAGGTCGCCGACTGTCAGTTTTTCAATTGGCACAACTTCCTCACCCGATTCAGTCAGGCGCACCGCGCTTTTGGGCGCCAAATCCGCGAATTCTGTCAACACCGCCCGCGCGTGGTCGTTTGTATAGGCCTCCATCGCTTCGGAGAGGTGAAAGAGAATGAGGATAATGAAAGCTTCCGGAGTTTCGTTGATGACCACCGCGCCAATCACCGCCAGGGTCAGCAAGAAATTGATGGTCAGGCGGCGGTCCAGGAACAGGCTGCGCAGACCGCGGAGAAAAATCGGATAACCAGCAGCGGCCAGCGCCACCAATTGCAGACTGACGCGCCAGGTCCCGTTCACTCCCAGGCGCGGCAGAAAGAGCGACACAAGCAGTAAGAGCAGCCCGGGCAAGGTAGACCTGAGGGTGCGGTCGGTGATGAGCGTCTTCCAGAAACCGGCGAAGGTCAGGCTGGTGGAGGCGCGCGCATGCGCTGTGAGCGGGGTGAAGCCGAGCTGGCGGATGCGCTCGCGCAGGAGCTCAGGGTCGGCATTGCCCTCCACCGTTAACTCCGCGCGCGCAAAGTCCAGGCGCGCGTCCTGCACGCCGGGCATGCGCTTCAGGCTGGTTTCGATGACCCGGGCGCAGTCAACGCAGTCCAGACCTTGCAGTGGAATGACAACGGTTTTCACGCGAACTCCCTGTGCTGGTCTGAGAGGTGCTTGCCGTGTGCCAAGGCTTTGTTGAACAAGTCTCCGATGTGCTCGTCATCGATGCGGTAAAAAATTTGCGTACCCTCCCGACGGCTGGAGACAAAGCGCAGGTCGCGCAGCACGCGCAATTGATGGGAAACGGCAGTCTGGCTGGTTTGGGTGCGCTGCGCCAGGTCAGACACACGGATTTCCCCTCCAAGCAGCACCGCCAG
>JAAZPN010000224.1 GCA_012797215.1 Chloroflexota bacterium
TGCTCTTGCCGTCATCGGTAATTAATGCAATTTTCATCTCGTTCTCCATTTCAGCGGCATTATACCACAGAAATTAAAAAAAACAGCGCGCGCTGTTCTGCGCGCGCTGATTAACTTACTGCCTAAGCTGAAAGCTTAGTTTCCCCAACCGGAGCGGGTACGGGTACCGGCGCCCGTGCCTGGTTCCATGCCGCAGCTTCCATCGCGCAGTTGCTGGCGGGTTTGGGTTTGGTCCATGGTGCAGGTGCCGCCGTTCGGGCAGGACTCAGCGCCCTGATTACCCAACTGGAATTGCCTTCCAGCGCCGTCTTCACCCCAGCCGAAGCGATTCTGCTGCAGCGTGCAGCCTTCCGGGTTTGGGCAGTTTTCGCCGCTGCCGTCCTGCAGACGCTGCTGCAGCCGGGTTTGGTCCATGCTGCCGTCGCAGGTCCCGCTGCCGTCACAAGTGCCGTTGCTTCCTCCGGCTCCGCCCCAGCCTCTGCGGTAGACCACCGGTTCTGCCAGCCCGTCCGCAAGCACGCCAGTCTCAGCTTTTTGCGCGGAGACAGCGCTAACCGCTCCAAAAATTGCCACACCCAGAACCATTGTTACGATCGCGAGGGTCATGATTGTCTTTTTCATTGTTCACTCCTTGATTAATTTTCGGCAAATAGATTGCTGCCGTTGATGTTCTTACTATATCCTGTTGATGTTTGCAGGGGGTGAAGAGAATGTGAAGAACTGATGAAGATTGCCATTTTTTGACGCGCAGTACAAACTGAATCAATACCAATCCAGGAAGATTGGGTACACTATAGATACAGAAAATCCACCCGCCAATCACCCTTGCGGGCGGCTGCCAGCTTCAGGATGTCAACATAATGTCACTCATACTCGTAGTGGAAGACGAAAAAGAACTTAATAAAGTGCTGCAGGCTTATCTGACCCGCGCGGGTTATCGCGCTCTAAGCGCGTATTCCGGGCATGAAGCCCTGCGCGTTTGGGAATCGGAAAAACCTGACCTGGTGATTCTGGACCTTAACCTGCCGGGCATGGACGGGTTGGAACTGGCGCGGGAGATGCGCAAGACCAGGGATGTTCCGATCATCATGGCGACCGCCCGGGTGGATGAGGTCGACCGGTTGATTGGCTTGGAGCTGGGGGCGGATGATTATGTCACCAAGCCCTACTCCCCGCGCGAAGTTGTGGCGCGGGTGAAGGCTGTTTTGCGGCGCGGCGCCCGCACGCAAGAGATGCCGGCTGTTCTGACGCTTGGAAAGCTAAGCCTTGATACCAACGCCCACAGCGCGAAGCTGGGAGGCGCATCTGTGGAGCTTACCCCAACGGAATTTGGCATGCTGCAGCTGCTGGTCTCTCAGCCAGGCAGGGTGTTCACGCGCTTGCAGCTTCTGGAAGCGGCGCAGGGAATGAGTTACGAAGGCTATGAACGCAGCGTGGATGTGCACGTTAAGAATATACGTCGAAAGCTGAAGGACGCAGACCCGGATCAGCAGTACATCGAGACAGTTTTTGGGGTGGGTTACCGGGCCAGAAAGATGGAGCTTTAGCATGCGCGCACGACTTCTTGCGGCTTTTCTCATTGTGATTATCGCGGCGCTGGGCACTGTGCTGCTTGTTTCGAATTATTCCACCAGCGCGCAGGTGCGTGGGTACCTGCGCAGAAGCATGAACGAAAACAGTATGATGTTCGCGGAGGAACTCAACAGCTATTACCACGAACGCGGCTCGTGGTCCGGCGTAGATTCGATGTTCATGGAATCTGGCGAGGGTAACAGCATGATGGGTGAGAATTCCAGTCAGACGGGCGGTCAGCACCAAGGCCAGGGAGCAGGCCAAAGCCAGGGTCAGGGGGCAGGAAGCTCTGTTGCTGTTATCCGCAATACTGGATTTCTTGCAGACAAAAACGGGAAGATAATTTACGCGAACGAGGCAGCCAGGATTGGCACATTCCTCACCAAAGCAGAGCGGGGCGCAGCAATCCAGCTGGAAAAAGACGGCGAGCCGATTGGCTTCCTGTATATTCCAAATGCGCTCTCGAACCTGCCGGCAAACTTTGAGTCCCAACTGACGCAAAAGGTGCAGCAAGCCATCCTGACGGCCGCGCTTGTGTCCATCTTAGCTGCCCTCATGCTCGCGGTGGTGCTGACCAATCGCTTTGTCCGCCCAATCCGGGAGCTCACAGACGCGGCGGAGAGCGTTGCCGCGGGTGATTTTAGCAAGCGCGTAAACATAAAAAGTTATCCCGAAGCAGAAAGACTTGGGAAAACGCTTAACACGATGGCGGCATCGCTCCAATCCGCGGAAGCCAAGCGGCAGGCGCTAACTGCTGATATCGCTCATGAGCTGCGCAACCCCCTCGCGGTGCAGCGCGCCCAATTGGAAGCCCTTGAGGACGGCGTTTTCCCGCTTGACCTGAACGCGCTTGAGCCAATCCGTGAGCAGAACGCCCTGCTCATCCGCTTGGTAGACGATTTGCGGGTGCTCGCGCTTTCGGACGCGGGCAAACTGAGCCTGAACAAACGCCCGACTGACCTGCTCGCGCTGTGCCAGGCCTCGCTAAAAGGGTTTGAAGCCGCGCTTTCCGCGAAAGCGCTGCAAGTGGAAACGCGTTGTGAAAGCCAGTTGCCCTTGGTGAACGTCGACCCCGACAGAATACAGCAGATATTTCAGAACCTGCTGATGAACGCCCAGCGCTATACTACGGAAGGCACTGGGATTGAAATCACGCTGCGGCAGGAAGGTTCCTTCGCGCGGATAGATTTCCGGGATCACGGTTCAGGTATCGCGCCGGAAGACCTTCCTTATATTTTTGACCGTTTTTACCGCTCGGACCCCAGTCGGGAACGCGAAAGCGGCGGTACGGGGCTCGGTCTTGCAATCGCCCGAAACCTGGCCGAAGCCCACGGTGGGGCGCTGAGCGCTGAGAATCACCCGCAAGGGGGCGCGGTTTTTTTGCTGCGTCTACCACTTTAGCTAACCGGCTTATCGGCCTAAGCGAATGGAATTGCGGGTGTAAACCCGGATGATGTATTCCTGACTTGGATATTTGAGGAATTTGTATATCAGGCGGCCGTGCATCTGCTCTCCCCGGTCCAGGAGCGCGGCAATTTCCTGATTGCGGTCGCGCGGGATGTAGCCCAGCTTCTCTCCCTCAACAGTCAGCAGCGCCACCGCGCGCGCATCGTAGGGGTTTTCCGGCTCACGGCGGAGCTCCACGTAATCCCAAAATCCCAAAGCGATACTTTTCTCGCCCAGGTCGTGATACATAGTTCCCGCTATCCGTGTTTGCATCAGGAACACCCAGGAAGGGTCCGCATCATTCGGCTCGGCGGGGAAAACCTCTTTAATTCTGCCGCTAATCCAGGAGGTGGCACTCACGGACATGCCAGGCGCGGGCGCAAAGTCCGTTGCGCTATCGGGAATCAGCACATCCATGGTCAAGCCAAGGGTCTGCACCGTTGCCAGGTGCATTAGTCGATTGCTGAATTCATTGTTGTAGCTGATGACCTCCATGATAATCCCGCCAAATTCGAGGATGGGGTGATACATGTTTTGCGAGAGCAGGTGAATGCCAACTGGGGAGGCATAATAGCGCAGCAGTCCCTCATGTTCCTTATCCGCTACCGGAAAACGATACCCGCGGGGGAAAAGCTCAACCTTTAATGGAAAAGCCGCAAGCTGAACCCTTGCGCGCGCTGGAAGTTTGAGACGGTCATACCAATGGTAGTTTGGAGGCTTGAAGACCATTGGCATATTTTCACGCCACTCGGGTTGGTCTTCTCCGCCAGCTCGCGTGCCTTCAAAAAATATAGTCTCGCCGCTGTTGGTCTTGGCTTTGATGAGACCGTCCATCGGAGCTTCTGGGTCGGGAAGACGGTCCGTCAAAATCATGACCTGGTCATGGAAACCGTGATGATGGATGTTGAAACTAAACGGCTCTTTTTCACGTTCTTTGGCGAAGTAAAATTCTGGCCCGCGCTTGCTGCGGTACGAATAGTATTCCCAACCGTCGATGTCTAATTGGGAAAGACGGCTGCTCACCCAATCAATCAGCTTGGACTGTTCCTCGCTGTTTTCCGGGTTATATCCTAAGAAACGTATCAGGTCGAACATCATCCCTCTGGTTTGATTATACAATAGCCCTCCAACGCTGCGCTGCCTTGTCAGAGCGCTGTCGGTCTCTGCGGTCAATTCTGAAACTACGCTATAATACAAAACGATTGTTCTCACAAAGTCAGTCTGTGGAATAAGGATATGAA
>JAAZPN010000225.1 GCA_012797215.1 Chloroflexota bacterium
CGCACCCGTGAGTTCCTGTGGAAAATTACGGAACTCTACGGGAAGAAAGAAGCGCAAGCGTAAATGGAATGGCTGCAGCTCCTGCAGAGGTTTTTTAGCGACTTTGTGCGCGGCGCCGGCGTCACGCTGGAATTGACCGCTGTTGGCCTTACGCTGGGCTTTGTGCTTGGGCTGCTCCTGGCGCTGGCGAAAGTCTACGCGCCGCGCTGGCTGAGCGGCATTGCCACGGCTTACATCGAGCTTTTTCGCGGCACCCCCCTGCTTGTTCAACTATTCCTGATTTATTACGGCTTGCCTTCGCTGGGAATCACTTTATCCCAAAACCTTTCCGCCTACCTGGCTCTTGGTTTGAACAGCGCCGCTTACCAGGCCGAATACCTGCGGGGCGCGATTCAAGCTATCGGTCCTTCCCAAATGATGGCCGGCCGTTCGATTGGTTTATCGCGCTGGCAGACAATCCGCCACATTATCCTTCCACAGGCTCTCAGGCTCGCGCTGCCTTCCTGGTCCAATGAGCCAATTTCTCTGCTCAAGACCACCGCTGTCGTCTTTCTGATTGCTGTGCAGGATTTAATGGCAAAAGCCAAACGCACCGCCACCATCACCTACAACCCAATTGCCAGTTACCTGGCCGTGGCGGCAGTTTACCTGGTGATGGTCTTTGTCCTGAACGCGCTGTTAAAGTGGATGGAACGCAAGACAAAAATCCCAGGCTTTGACATCGACGTAAAGCGCGTATAACAAAAATTATTACCCAAAAGTTGACCACAGCAAGCGGCTGGCGCTCGTCTTTTTAAGCCGCGCGCAGTGTGTTGTTAGAGCTAAGTCATCTTGTTCTGGAGAGCGGCGGCGAAAGCGGCCGTTTTTTTTGCGCAATGAAAAAAGCGCTCCTGTTTTTAATGGGCGCCTTTTTATTAGCGTATTGCTTTCTACGCGCTTCGGAGTTTTACTCTTCCCTTGGGGGCTCCATAGGGGGAGTCTCAGAGGTGGGACTGGCGTCCACCCATCCGCCGCTTTGCTCAACAGGCTGAGAAGGAGCTTCTGTGTCAAACGCTGCTCCTGGCTTCACCCACTCCCCGCTGGCTTCCGCGGGAACAGGTTGTTCTGAGATGACATCGGCTTCTACAGGCTGCGCTGGGGCTGCATCCTGGGAGGGCGCCGCGGCGCCTTGCGGCTTCTCCGGAGGATTCTGAGCACGTAAGACTTCCAATTCTTGCTGGTGTTCCGCTTTTTGGGCAATCAGCGCGGTGATTTTCTCGCAGATTGCCCGAATCGGCTCATCTGTCAGAGCGCCCTGAGAATACATTTCGTAAGTGCGTTCAGCCAGGATAGTCTTTTGGATCCCTATCTGGCTTTCCAGGTCGTGAATCTGCGCCTGGATGTGCAGAATTTGCGTCTGTTGTTTAACTTTCCAGGAGACAATGGAGGCATAGTGGGTAAGATCGTCTGAAAGCGGCATATCATTTTTCCTTTCTTGATAAGACGGTGAAGTAATCATATCGCTGATTTCGTTTTATCGCGCGGCCTGTGCAAGCTGCAGCCGGGCTTCCTTTGGGTATAATCATCAGGCAAGGATGCTTTCAAAACCAAACATCATTCAGGCAAAGGTTCGGTGATATATGGCTCTTTTTCGCGTTGATCATTCTTCCGTGTGCGTAAAAGTCAATCTCCCACTTTGCATGATCCTCCCCAGCCCGGGCAGCCTGAAAGAAAAGACCCTGGCGGATTTTCGGGTGCTTTTTCTGCTGCATGGGTTATCTGATGACGCCAGCGCCTGGCAGCGTTATACCAATATCGAAATTCTGGCGCGCGAGCTGGACCTGGCTGTCATCATGCCCAGCGGCGGACGCAGCATGTACAGCGATATGAACAATGGGCAGGCATACTTCAGCTATCTCACTGAAGAACTGCCGGAATACCTGAGAAAAGTGTTCTATCTTAACTTAAGTCGCGAAAATACCGCCATTGCCGGGCTTTCCATGGGCGGCTACGGCGCGTTCAAAGCCGCGCTGCTGCGCCCGGATCTCTATTCCGCGGCTGGCAGTTTTTCGGGCGTCTTGGGTCTGCAATATCTTCCCAGGATTGAGGATGAAAGCATGCGGGTCGAGTTCACGCATTTATTCGGCGACCTTCAGCGGGCTGCCGGCGGCAAAGATGATCCCTTGGTTTGGCTGGAGCAAGCCGCGAAAAACCCCTTGGACTATCCCCGCCTGTATGCTTCCTGCGGCAGACAGGATGAGCTGCTGCCGCTTAACCGCATCTTTCATCAACACGCGCTGGAAATGGGCATTCCTTTGACCTACGTGGAGGAAGAGGGTATTCACGATTGGTTTTTCTGGCAAAGCCAGATTGCCCACTTTCTGACACAGTTTTGGCCGTTGCCCAAATAAAGCGCGATAGCTAATTAGTAGAGTAGAATCAAGCTATGAGCGAAACCGATATTCCCAATTCCGGGAAAAAAATCCGCCTCACAGCCCTTTCCAGCTGCGCTGGCTGAGCTTCGAAACTGAACGCGGAAACGCTGGCGCAGGTGCTGCGCCCTCTACGCTTAGTTTTTTCACCAGAAGATTACCCCAATCTGCTGGTTGGTTTGGATTCCGCGGATGACGCGGCGGTGTGGAAGCTGGATGAGACTCGCGCGCTGGTTTTTACCACTGACTTTTTTACGCCTGTGGTAGATGACCCCTATGATTACGGCGCGATCGCCGCGGCCAACAGCCTTTCGGATGTGTATGCCATGGGCGGAGCGCCGTTTCTGGCATTAAATATTGCCGCTTTCCCGCCTGACCTGCCGGTGGAAATTAGCATGGAAATCATGCGCGGGGCAGCGGAAAAAGCGCGCGAGGCGGGTGTAGTCATCGCTGGAGGGCATACCATTCAGGATAAGGAGCCAAAATTCGGGTTGGCAGTCCTCGGAATACTTGAGTCCACCGCGCTCCTGACCAAAGGCGCTTTGAGACCCGGCGACCATTTATTCCTCACCAAACCACTGGGTTTTGGCGTCACCACCACCGCCCACAAACGCGGATTGGTCTCCGAAGCGGAACTGGCCGAAGTTGTTGGGTGGATGAAGAAACTAAACAAAGCAGCGGGTGAACTGGCGGGGGGATGCGAGCTCAGCGCCGCGACCGATATTACCGGTTTTGGGTTATTGGGGCATTTGTCTGAGATGACCGAGGCTTCAGGCTGCGGCGCGCAATTGCGCATGAGCGCTGTGCCGCTTATTTCTTGCGCCCTGAAATACGCGCGAGCCTATACCTTCCCCGGCGGCGCCAGCGACAACCGGTTGTTTGTTGAGCATCTCGTAAGTTTTGCCGATGAAATCCCGGAAGAAGAACGCATGCTCTTGTTTGACCCGCAAACCAGCGGCGGTTTGCTGATCGCGGTTCCGTCAGAAAAGCTTGAAATCTTCCAACAATCCGCCAAGCAAAGCGGCACACCGGTCTGGGAGATCGGGTCCGCTGAGGCAGGTACTGGCATTCGGGTGCTCGGCTGAAAACACTCAAATACCAGCGCCTTTTGGCCTCGTAATAGCCAAATCTGGCTGTTTTTACCAAATTCGTTGACAAGCGTCGTAGATGTGCTATACTGATTAAAGCTTTATTAACACGCGTTAATGGATTCTTTACCTCGGTGGTGAATGGAAAAAAGGGTCACAAGTCACGATGTAGCAGAGCTTGCGGGAGTTTCGCGAACAACTGTCTCGTTTGTGTTTGACGATACCAAACAGTTTTTTGTCCGGCCGGAAACCCGCCAAAAAGTCAGAGAGGCTGCCCGCAAGCTGAGTTATTATCCGAATGCTTCCGCGCGGGCGCTCGCTTCCAAGCAGGCAAAAGCCATTGGCTTGATCATGACGCGCGACCCCCATTACATTGCAGCGGACAACTTCCTCCCCCAGATTATCGGTGGGCTTCTGGATGTGGTTAAAGAGAAACAAATCAGCCTGCTGATTGAATGGGTGGAGCCCGGGGAGCAAACCCACACCTACCTGAGCCTTACTCAGGCCAAGCACATCGACGGGATGATTTTGCTTACGCCGCGATTTGACGACCCTGGGCTAAAAGCGCTGGAACAGCTGGAGATACCCTGCGTTATTCTGGGGCAGGTGCCCGGCTCCAATTTGCCCTTTGTTGACGTTGACAACTGCGCGGCAGCGCACATGGCTGTCAACCATTTGATTGAACAGGGACATACGCGCATCGCCTGCATCACCAACGCCAAACTCAGTTACTCCTCAGCCAGCCAACGGCTGCAGGGTTACCGCCAGGCGCTGGTGGACGCAGGCCTGGACCTGGACGAAAGCCTTATCCGGGAAGCTGACTTTGACTCCGCAAGCGGCTATACCGCCATGCGCAACCTTTTGGACAGCGGCAGTGTATTTTCCGCGGTTTTCGCCGGCAGCGACGCCGTCGCGCTAGGCGCCATGGCGGCTATCCACGAAACGGGGCTCACAATCCCCAGGGATATTTCCATAGTAGGTTTTGATGATATCCCCG
>JAAZPN010000024.1 GCA_012797215.1 Chloroflexota bacterium
TTCTTTTTTCTGGCTTCCAAAAGAGCTTCCGGTCAGGCGCGGGAAGCAGGCCGCGCGGTGCAAAGCCCAAAAACCAAAAGAAACATGTTGGTTGGCTCTCTGAAGAAACATAAAGTATGGGGCAAAATCGCGCCGGAATACTCCCAAAAGCACTTGCAGATGAAGAGGCCTTGTGGTAGACTAACAATTTCTTGACGCGGTTGATTCAATAACTATTGACTCAAGAGATAATTTGCAATATACTGAAAAATTGCGCTGTGATTTAATCCCTGGCGTGGTTGCCTTTGTGTGCCCACGCATTTGATGTTTAGGAGAAGTGAATGACTGATTTGATGCCTCCAAAAACGTACGCTCGCATCCCGGTCGGGTTAGAGCTGCCGCAACTCATCCAGGTCCAATTGGATTCTTTCAAACGACTCAAGGATGAGGGTCTGAAGAGCCTCTTTAATGAAATATCCCCCATCGTTTCTTACGGTAACGATCTCCGCTTGCATTTCCCCAGCGACACTCCAATCTCGCGGGAATTTGGACTGAAGTTCTGGTTTGACGCGCCCAAAAACCCGATTGAGGAATGCCTTGAGCGCGACCTGACCTATGCCTGCCCGCTGTACGTCTCCGTTTTATTGGAAGGTAACGATATCAGTGATAAGGTCAAACAGGATATCTTCCTGGGCGACTTCCCGGAAATGACCCCCAAGGGAACGTTCATTATTAACGGAACCGAGCGTGTGGTGGTTTCCCAACTAATTCGGTCCCCCGGCGTCTATTTTGAGGCTGAAGTCGACCGCACCACCGCGCGCGAACTGGCGACCGCCAAACTAATTCCGGACCGCGGCGCGTGGATGGAATTTGAAACGCGCAAGAATGACAGCATTTTCCTGAAGTTCAACCGCAAACGCACCGTGCCGATCACGGTTTTCCTGCGCGCGCTGGCAGCCGTCGATGACGGTATGCCTGATTCTCCGCTGAAGACCGGCACGAATGAAGAGATCATGGAACTCTTTAAGGATGTGGATAATCATCCCGATCATCACTTCATTGAGACCGCGTTCGAAGAAGAGCCGGCCTACGACCTCAGCGGCGGATTGACCATCGCCGAGGCGGCACTGATTGAGCTGTTCAAGAAGCTGCGCCCGGGCGAGCCTCCCACGCTGGAAAACGCGCGGAATCATCTGGTCGAACAGCTGTTTGACCCGCGCCACTACGACCTGGAACGTGTTGGCCGCTACAAACTCAACCAGAAGCTTGATTTGGCGGACCTGATTCCGGTTTCTCACCGCATGATCACCAAGTATGATGTTGTCCGCCTGATTCGCCACATGATTCAAATTAACAACGGCACGGCGCACGCGGATGACATTGACCATCTGGGCAACCGCCGCGTCAAAACCGTCGGTGAATTAATTCAAAACAAATTGCGCGTTGGCCTGCGCCGCATGGAACGCGTGATTAAAGAGCGCATGTCCATTCGCGAACAGGGCGGCAGTGTTTCCCCGGTCAGCCTGGTGAACATTCGTCCGCTGGTGGCTTCCTTGCGAGAGTTCTTTGGCTCCAGCCAGCTTTCCCAGTTCATGGAAGAAACCAACCCATTAAGCGAGCTGCGCCACAAGCGCACCGTCTCCGCGCTTGGCCCGGGCGGCTTGCGCCGCGAACGCGCCGGCTTTGACGTGCGCGACGTGCACTTTTCGCATTACGGCCGCATTTGTCCGATTGAAACCCCTGAAGGTCCGAACATCGGCCTGATTGGCCGTCTGGCTGCTTACGCCACTGTCAATGAATTCGGTTTCATCGAAACACCTTACCGCAAGGTGCGCCACTTTCTGGATGCCTCCGACCCGAACCTTGTGAATCATCTGCTCCGCAAGGATATTGTGGACCCGGATACCAACGAAGTGCTTTACAAGGCCGAAACCCGCGTGACGCCGGAGATGGCTGAAAGAATCAGCAAGCTGAATCTGAAGGACACAAAAATTTGGGTTCGTCCCTTTGTGACTGATGAATACGTTTACCTTTCCGCCGACGCGGAAGATAAATATGTCATCGCCCAGGCGAACGCGCCGCTGAACGAATACAACGAGTTCCTGCACCGCAATTCCTGCCGCTTCCATTCAACGTTCGCGATTTATGATTACGAGTACATTGAATATATGGATGTGGCACCGAACCAGGTGGTGGGCATCAGCGCCGCTATGATTCCCTTCCTGGAGCACGATGATGCCAACCGCGCCTTGATGGGCTCCAACATGCAGACCCAGGCGGTTCCGCTGCTGCGCCCCGAAGTCCCGATTGTCTCTACTGGCATGGAAGGCGCCGCTGTGGCCGACTCCGGTCAGGTGGTCATCGCCGAGGAAGACGGCGAAGTCATCAAGGTTACCGGCGACAAGCTGGTAATTCGCCAGATGGACGGCACCATCAAAGAACATACCCTGCGCAAGTATCAGCGCTCCAATCAGTCCACCTGCATCGACCAGCGCCCGGCTGTCAGCAAAGGCCAAATTGTGCATAAGGGCGATGTGATTGTGGATTCCTCTTCCACGGAAGACGGCAAGCTGGCGCTTGGACAGAACGTGCTGGCTGCTTTTGTCGCCTGGGAAGGCTACAACTTTGAAGACGCGATTCTCATCTCGGAGCGCCTGGTGGAAGAAGACCGTTATACCAGCGTGCATATTGAAAAGTACGAGGTGGAAGCGCGGGATACCAAATTGGGCCCCGAAGAAATCACCCGGGAAATTCCGAATGTGGGTGATGAAGCCATCCGCAACCTGGACGAAAACGGCATCATCCGCATTGGCGCCGAAGTTGGGCCGGAAACCATCCTGGTTGGTAAGATTACGCCCAAGGGTGAGAAAGAACTCACCCCGGAAGAACGTCTGTTGCGCGCCATCTTCGGTGAAAAATCGCGCGATGTGAAAGACACCTCCCTTAAGATGCCGCACGGCGAGCGCGGTATCGTCGTGGATGTCAAAGTGTTCACCCGCGAAGAAAACGCAGACCTTTCGGCGGGCGTGGACAAGATGGTGCGCGTTTCCGTCGCGCAGCGCCGCAAGGTGATGGCTGGCGATAAGATGGCGGGACGCCACGGCAACAAAGGCGTTGTTTCGATGGTTGTTCCTGTTGAAAACATGCCGTTCCTGGAGGACGGACGCCCGGTGGATATTATCCTGAACCCGCTGGGCATTCCCGGCCGTATGAATATCGGCCAGGTGCTGGAGACCCACCTGGGGTGGGCCGCCGAAAGCCTCGGCTTCCGCGCGATTACGCCTGTTTTTGACGGCGCGACCGAAGAGGAAATTGAAGCTGAATTGGCGCGCGCCTGGATGATTAACGAGGCCTGGCGCGTCACTGGCGATAAAGCCTGGGAATGGCTGGAAAGCGTCAAGGCGTATTCCGCGGAAGACCTGAAGGATGATGAGGAAGCGCGCCTGATTTATCTGGCGAATGTGCTGGCAAACACCGGCATTGACGTCCAGGAATTGATGGGGAATCGGCTGTTGGCCCGGCGGCAAGCGATGAACATGTGGCTGAAAGCTGAAGGTTACGACCCCGCGCTGATTACCGCATTCCCTGAGGACAACATCCCGGTGAGCGAACGCAGTGCCCAGGATGAACGCGCGGTGAGAGCCTGCCTGGACCTGTGGGCGAATTCTTTGGGAAAGGAACTGGACCTGAACCAGAGCCTGGAAGAGCTGCGAAAAGCCGCTCAGCAGATTATGCTCGAAACCGGCAATCCTGTGCCTACGATTGGCAAGCAAATTCTGCGCGACGGAAAAACCGGCGACCGCTACGACCAGCCGGTAACCGTTGGATACATGACCTTTATGAAGCTGCACCACCTGGTTGAGGATAAGGTGCACGCCCGCGCGACCGGCCCATACAGCCTGGTCACCCAGCAGCCGCTGGGCGGCAAGGCGCAGTTTGGCGGCCAGCGCTTCGGCGAGATGGAAGTTTGGGCGTTGGAAGCTTACGGCGCGGCGTACACTCTGCAAGAAATGCTGACCGTTAAATCCGATGATGTGGTTGGCCGCGAGGCGACCTATCAGGCGATTGTCACCAACAAACCGATTGAAGCTCCCGGCACGCCCGCGGCCTTTAAGGTGCTGGTGAAAGAGCTTCAGAGCCTGGGTTTGGCCGTTGAATCAATCATGGAAGACGGCGAAATCATCAGCTACGGCAAAGAGAGCGACCGCCGTGATAACCGCATGCCGACCGGGTTGCTTGACTCACGTTATGGGGCGTGATAGAATCAGCCCTCGCTCTGTCAGGCAAGGATGGTATCCTCATGCCTGGCGCTCAGTATCAGACGAGGAGGCCATCCGCGGTTTTGATGGCCTTGATTGATAAATGAAGAAGTAGTTTTTATTATAGACGGAGGCAAAGTGCCAACAATTAATCAATTAGTTCGCAA
>JAAZPN010000226.1 GCA_012797215.1 Chloroflexota bacterium
AATGTCTGATTATGAATAAGAAGCCTTACACACCACCTGTCATTAGCAAAGTCATTCTAAAATCCAAGAATGCGATTTTGGGCTTCTGTCACAGCAGCCCCAACATGTTTCCAAAGCAATCAATTGGCTGCACAGCTCAGGTAGGCGGTTGCTCAACAAGTCAAGGCTAAGCCAGCTGATTATTCACGCAACTTTTTAAGAAACGTGGGTATTCGTGCTTGAATTTATTCATGCGCGAATACTCATTTGATTCTTATTGAGATTTAGCTTCTTATCTTATTCCACCAAAAATGCAGATTAGCGTAGCCGGTCTAAGCGTAGATATCGAGGAGGGCAAGCACTTGCTTTCCACGTCCTCTTTACCCTGCCATGCCAAATTTTTGGGGGCCTCCTCCCTGGGAGGAAATTCGCTGTTCCTGAATCTGCGCTTTGCTGAAAATCCTGCGCCTGACCCCGCCAAATTGAGCGCGCTGCGCTGCCGCAACGAGATTTGGGAGCTCTGGCAGGATCAGGAAGGGAACTATTATTTCACCCAACCCGCGCAGACTCCCCAGCGCTGGGTGCAAATCAATCCGGATTTTACCGAAGGCCTCATATTCGGAGATTTCAGTTCTCTCGCCGGGCAAGCGTTCTATCCGCTCGAGTACCTCGATATTGTGCTTTACTCAAATTGGCTGGCCCAGCGCGGGGATCTCATTCTGCATGCATCTGGCATCGCCTGGCAGAACCAGGCTTATGTGTTTTTAGGCAACTCCGGAGCGGGAAAATCCACCCTGGCCGCGGACCTGGCAGCCGCGACGGACGCAGTAATATTGGGGGAAGACCAGATAATTTTGCGCCAGATTGAGGGGCGCTTCTTTGCGTTTGGCACACCCTGGCACGAGGACCCAAGCCGCTGCGACCCCCGCGGGGTGGAACTCAGCAAAATATTTTTCCTCGACCGTGCAGCGGAGCAGACAATTACGCCGCTTGGCGGTTTTGAGGCTTCTGTACGGATTATGGCAACCGCTTTTGTGCCGTACTACTTCCCTGCGCGGGTGCAGGCTATTCTGGATAAGCTCGCAATGATGCCTGCGCAGACCCGCGCGTTTGTTTTATCTTACCAACGCGGCTCTGATATACTCAAGCTAATCACCGACGCGTAGCCAGGCTGCCCAATCTTACGTTTTCTAATCATTTAGGCCCCAGACAAAGGAGTCTTCCCATGTTCAGGCAGATAAAACTCATCATGAGCCTCTTGTTAGTATTTATGCTTCTCGCCGCGCCAATTTCCCCAGCAGGCGGCGCCTCTGCAGCACTTGAACCTTCCACGCGTCTGCTTTCAGCGTCCGATCAGGGATTGAGCTTCAGCTTGCATATACCCCAAGACGCGCTAAAGTTGGAGCAGGTTGAAGTCGAGGGCAAGAAGTACACAAGTATCAGCTTGCCTGACGGTAAAACCTCAGACCAGGTTGGCGCTCCGATGCTGCCTTACATGACCGAGATGCTGGGTGTGCCTTTCGGCGTCCAGCTGAGCATAAGCGTTATCCCCGGCGAGGGCCGGAAGATCCTGCTGGAGGCACCCATTCTGCCAGTGCCGCTGGAAACGGTTGATTGGAGCCAGACCGAAATCCCAGGTGAGATTTCGCAGCAGCCAGTAATTTCGCTTACATACAACCCTGACCCATTAATTTACACCTCAAAGGATGCATACCCGGCTGAGATTGCCAGGGTCGCCAATGACGGCGTGCTGCGGCAGCAGAGGGTTGTCAGCGTGGCGCTGTACCCAGTGAGTTACCTCCCCGCAGAAAATACGCTCATTATCTACGAGGATATGCAGGTGACAGTGCGTTTTGAAAACAAACCAAGCCCCTCGTTGGCAACTGCCAAGCCGGAAGTCTCGGTTTTTGAACAAATTCTCGCGGACAGCTTGCTCAATTACGACCAATCAAAAGCCTGGCGGAGCGCGGTTCTGCCAGAACTTAGCAAGGTCACCAGGGGAGTAAACGCGACCTGGACACCCCCTAACCCAGGCTGGCGCATAACAACAGGCGCAGAAGGGCTTTACCACCTCAGCGCGGCGGAGCTGGCCCTCAAGGGCGTGCCTGTTGGCGCGGTTGCCGATGAGAATTACCACGTATTCCACCTCGGAACAGAAATCGCTATCCAAGTGCTCCCGGATGATGAGATTTACTTCTACGCCGAGGCAGTTGATACAAAGTACACATCAACAAATGTTTACTGGCTGACGTATGACCTGACCCCCGGCATACGCATGCAAACGCGGGACGGTACGCCCGGCGAAGAGCAAAGCCCGACCGCATTCCTTACAAGCGAGCACTTCGAAGTCGATACCTGGTACCGTTCCCAAGCCCCTGCTGAGGATGATTATGAGCATTACTTCTGGAATTATGTTTACCGACAGGGCACAGCGCGCACTGATTGGCAGAAAGACATAGATCTTAGCCGCAGGACCGCAGGCGACCTGCATTTCAGCATCAAGCTGATCGGCTACTACAACGATCCCAATTTTGACCCCGACCATCATGTCAGAGTACTCATGAATGGGACCGAGGTTTACACGAATTCCTGGGAGGGGTGGAACACGCTCCTGGCAAATTTTGATGTGCCCGAATCGCTGCTGCTACCTGGAACAAATACGCTGAAAGTAAGCACCACCACGACAGCTGCTGAGTTCGACTACTTTTGGGTTGATTGGTTTGATGCCGTTTATTCTAGAGATTTCCAGGTAGTTGGGGACACGCTCCAGTTCACTAAAACTGCAAATGGGGACTGGAAATATTTGCTGAGCGGCTTTAGCACAGCGGATGCGCGCGTGTTTGATATTACAGAAGCAGCTGCGCCTGTGCAGATTACTGGTGCCGATTACAGCGGCTCAGGTCCCTACACGGCAGCTTTCAGTGACACGATACTCGCGCCTGCCCGCTACATCGCGCTCACCCCTGCAAACATCCTCAGCCCGGTTAGCATCACGGCGGACACGCCTTCCAACCTGCAATCCACAGCAAACCAGGCAGAATATCTGATTATTTCGCACGCCAATTTCCTGAGCGAGGCACAAACATTGGCTAACTACCGTGATATGCACGGCATCAACGCTCAGGTTATCGACGTGCAGGATATCTATGATGAGTTCTCCTATGGACTTGTAGATCCTGAAGCCATTCGCGCGTTTATTTCCTTTGCCTATGCGCA
>JAAZPN010000227.1 GCA_012797215.1 Chloroflexota bacterium
GCGGCACGTACGCGCCGTAACCGAGGATGCCAACCTGCCGGTCGGGCTTTAGCAGCAGTCCGGAATTATCCTGATGATGCGTATGTTCAGTCATGCTAATTCTTTCTCCAATCGTCCAGGATTTCCCTGGCATGTTCAATTCTAATATTTCCTTCGCGCCCAAGCTGGGCAGCCAGCCGGTCTACTTCTTCGGTACTGGCCCCAGCGGAGACCGCCACCTGTCTGGCATGCAGGCGCATGTGTCCGCGTTGGATGCCCTCGGTAGCCAGAGCGCGGAGAGCCGCCAGGTTTTGCGCCAACCCCACCGCCGCGATGATTCCCGCCAGTTCACCCGAGCTGCGCGCGCCGATCAATCGCAGGTTAGCCCGCGCGCCTGGGTGGCTCTGAGTGGAGCCTCCGGTGATACCCACTGCCAGGGGAAGCTCAAGGGAGCCAATAAGTTCCCCATTCTCACTTCGGCTCCAGGTCGAGAGGCTGGTATAGCGTCCGTCTCGCGCGGCAAAGCTGTGCGCGCCGGCTTCCGCAGCGCGCCAGTCGTTGCCGGTGGCAATCACCACCGCGTCCACGCCGTTCATAATCCCTTTGTTGTGCGTGGCCGCACGGTAGGGGTCCGCCGCGGCAAATGCCCACGCCTCCAGGATGCCATCGCGCACCTGCTCGCCTGTGTAGGCATTAAAAGCCAGCACCTCGGATGGTAGGGTCACCTCCGCTCCTGCCAGGCGCTTGTCCGCCAGGTTGGAAAGGATGCGCAAGTGCGCCCGCCCGCCTGTCAAAAGCTCCAGCGGTCCCGCCAGGGCTTCCGCGGCAGAATTTACAGCGTTGGCTCCCATCACATCGCGCACGTCGTAAACCAAGTGAACCGCTAAAAATGTGCCGATGGAAGAGTTTTCGATCAACCGCACTTGCAGGTCGCGCGCGCCGCCGCCCAGGCTTTCGATGGTGGGATGCAGGCCCGCCAGACCTGCCAGCAGTTCCGCTTTGCGCGCCAGAATTAACTCTGCCGCCGCGTCCAAATCCTTTAGGTCCAGAAGCTGAATCTGGGCGATCATTTCAGGCGGGTTTGCCCAGGCGCGGAATCCTCCGCCAGCCTGCGCCAGCTTTGCCATAAACGAAACGCCAGCAAGGACGGACGGTTCTTCCACCGCCATTGGCACCAACACCTTCCGGCCGTTGATGACGAAATTCTGGGCGATACCCAATGGCAGCCCGAACACGCCAACTGCGTTCTCAATCATATGATCAGCGCGTTCCACGCTTAGGCCGCCCTCTGGTGACCAAGCGGTCATATCTTCCAGACTAAGCGCGGACTGGCTTCGCAGCCATTCCAGGCGCTCCGCTCTGCTCATCTGGTAAAACTTCTTCTGTTCCAATGCCCTGCGCTCCATTCATCGAGCCGGTAATCTCCGGGTTCCAATAATGTTTATCACCCCGGCTCTCTAAAAAACTATCAGGCTTATAAAAATCCGAATTGATGTTCAAAATTTTAACCTGGCTAAAGTCATCAGCGCCCAAAAACCTTAGGCGTCAGCGGAACCCGCCAGTTGAAGTGGATATACTTCAGCCACGAGAACAAACAAAAGGACTATTGCATGACAGATACAAACCCTGAAACAACATACGATGTGGTCATTATCGGCGGGGGGCCAGCGGGTTCTACCGCCGGGATTTACACTGCCCGCGCGAACCTGAGCACGCTGATACTGGACAAGGGGCTCACCACTGGCGCCCTCGGCACAACCAGCAAGATTGCCAATTTTCCAGGCATCCCTGGCGAAATCGCCGGCGCGGAACTGCTGAGAACAATTCGCCTGCAAGCTGAAAGTTTCGGCGTGAAATACGTCAACGACAAGGCTATTGGCACGGATCTCGCCTCTAACCCGAAAATGGTTTTTGGGAATTTTGGAGTTTACTCTGCCCGGACTGTGATTATTGCCACGGGCTCGCTGGGGAGGAGCAACTTGATTAAAGGCGAAGCGGAACTATTGGGCAGAGGTGTTTCATACTGCGCTGTATGCGACGCCGCATTTTTTAAACAGGCAGTAGTGGCTGTGGCTGGCAAAAGTGACGAAGCTGTGGAAGAAGCGCTTTACCTGAGCCGTTTTGCCAGCAAAGTTTACCTGTTCTGCCCCACACCCGAACTTTCCGCTCCGGCTGATTTGGTTCAGGAAATGCGCGCCAATCCCAAAATTGAATTGCTTGCCGGAGCAACCCTGCGTGAAATTTACGGCCAGGAGCGCGTGGAAGGCGTGCGCTTCGTGCAGCGCGGAAACGAAAACGAGCAGGACCTGCCTATCAAGGGCGTGTTCATCTATTTGCAGGGCGGCGTGCCAATTACGGACTTTTTGCAAGGCCAACTGGAAACCAGCCCAAGCGGCTGCCTGATGGTGGACCGCGAGTTTCAGACCCAAATCCCAGGTGTGTTTGCCGTCGGGGACGTGCTCTGCCAACACATCAAACAGGCGGTGATTGCCGCCTCGGATGGCGCTATCGCCGGTATCGCGGTGGAAAAACACCTGAGGGGGCGCGCCAAAATGGGCGTTGACTGGAAATGAGTAGCGGAGCGGGCTGTCGGACAGCCCGCTCTCTTGGTACAATAACAGCCATGCCACATGTAATACCGGAAGATTTGGACAAAGCCGCGGTGCGCGGCGAGCCTTCGCGCGTCTGGCGCGCCGGGCAGCAGCGCCGGCTTGGGATGCTGCTGGAGGCTGCCGGCGAACGGCTGCATGGGCGCGTCCTGGTGGACGGCTGCGGCGTGGGCACTTATCTCCGCCGCATCGCGCCGCTCAGCGGGCAAACCCTGGGCCTGGACATAGAATTCCCACGCGCGCGGGACAGCCGCGCTTTCACACCCCTGGTGGTCTGCGGCGCGGGAGAATATCTGCCTTTCGAGAGCGGCAGTATCGACCTGGTCTTCAGCCACGAGGTATTGGAACACGTGCAGGACGATCAGGCCGCAATTTCGGAGATGGTGCGGGTGCTGAAGCCGGGCGGACGCATCGTGCTTTTTTGTCCCAACCGCGGCTACCCGTTTGAAACGCATGGGGTCTACTGGCGCGGGCGCTACCATTTTGGCAATATCCCCTTGGTAAATTACCTGCCGCGCCGTTGGCGGGATAAACTTGCTCCCCATGTGGAAATCTATACCCGCCGGGACCTTACGGCGCTCTTCCGTGCCCAGCCTGTAAAAATTATTGAAAAGCGGACTGTTTTTGGCGCGTATGACAATATCATTGAACGCCGGCCGAGGTTTGGGCGCGCGCTGCGCGCCCTGCTGCAGTGGCTGGAAAAAACGCCGCTGCAACGCCTGGGGCTCTCTCACTTCTGGATTATTGAAAAAGCCGCCTGAAGCGCTACTCCGCGCGCAGAATTCGCGCGCTCTTGGGGTGCGATGGGATAGCAAGATTCCCGCGCTCATCCGCGCTGAACGCGTCCCCTTGGGTTAATAAGTCAACAAAAAGCTTGCCTTCCATGCCGGGCATTGGCAGGTTCACATCTGTCTGGTTATTGGCGTTATTGAGGAGCACTAAATCAGTTTCTTTTTCCCAATGGCGCGAAAATGCGAATTGGTCCGCGGCGACCAGCCTTTGAACATAGCCGCCCCATCGCAGCGCAGGGCTGCTTTTCCGGATATCCACCAGCCTGCGAATCCACGCGGGCAGGTTAGGCTGGGGCGCGGTATTTTTCAGTCCTTCCAAATCAAAAGCCGGGCGCAAATTCCAATCTTCATGCGTCTTGACGCCCGTCACCCCAAATTCGCTGCCGTAGTAAACGGAGGGAATTCCTGGCGCGGTGAAGAGCACAGCATAAAGGGGGTAAAGCGCGGCAGATTCCCGCAGCTGGCTGGCAATGCGCGCGACATCATGGTTATCCACGAAATTGCTCAACGCCAGGTGCTGATAGATGCCTTGCGGACCGAATTGACGGTTCAGGCTGTAAGCCAATTCAAAGTAGTTATGCTCGTTATGCGCGGAATGCAATCCTTTATAAAGCTCGTAATTGGTGGTGGCATGCAGCGTCTGGTCGTTGGCCCATTGGCGATAATCCCCGTGAATCACTTCCCCTAGCAACCAGAGCTCCGGTTTTAGCTGCTCGACAAAGCTCCGCAGCGCGCGCATGAACGCAAAGCTCAGCGCGTCGGCTGCATCCAGGCGGATGCCGTTAATGCCAAATTCTTCCACCCACATGCGCACCGCTCCAAACAAGTGCTCGCGCACCGCCGGGTTTTCAAGGTTCAGTTTGGGGAGCGAAAAGTGGCCGTTCCAGGCGGCATACGAAAAGGGATCGCCATAAGGGCTGCGTTGATCGAAGCGCACATTCGTGTACCAATCGCGGTAAGCGGAAGCTTCTTTGTATTCGCGCAGATCGCGGAAGGCCCAGAAGTCCCGGCCGGTATGGTTAAACACGCCGTCCAGCACCAGGCGCATGCCGCGCTGGCGCAAGTCTTTGCCCAGTTCTGCCAGGTCCGTCCGCGTTCCAAGCCGGCGATCTACTTCATAATAGTTGGCGGTGTCATAACCATGGCTGCCCGATTCGAACACGGGCCCAAGGAAGAGCGTGTCTGCGCCTAATGTCTGAATGTGATCCAGCCAGGAATGAATTTGACGCAGGCGCGGCACTGGCGCGCTGGAAAAATCATTGCTTTTTGGCGCGCCGCAAGCGCCCAGTGGGAAAATATGATACATGAAACTGTCGCTGTTAATGTTTGTCATCTCTAATCCTCGATATACCGTTCGGTATAGTGACGTTGGTAAAAAAATTTATCCTGTTACGAGAAAATCCCATGCATGAACTGATGGCGGGCTTGATAAATCAGTTCGTCGTCCAGTTCGCGTGCGCGCGTCAGCGCGTCGCTCGCGTAAGCGTTAATCATACCCAGCAGCGTGGTCGTGTAGCCGGCTGACCTGCCTTGCATGTTGCCGTGATCCTCTTCCGCCTGCACGAACATAGTTTGTATCATTTCACGCTGATGCTTTATCCAGGGCGCGACAAGGTCATAGCTCTCGCTCTTCAGCGGCGCGTACTGCATGGAAAACTGCAAGCGGTAGAAAACCGGGTTTTCCTGCGCGAAGCTGAAGTACGCGCGCATAATCTTTTCCAGATTCAAGGTGATATCATGCTTGTAAGCGCTGGCTTCCTTGAGGCGTTCCAAAAAGGGCTGGAAATTTTCCGCAAGGATAGCTTCCATTAACCCTCTTTTGCTCTTGAAGTAATGGTACATCGTGGGTTTGCTCACGCCCGCCGCGTCGCAGATTTCCAACGTGCCGGTAGTTTCGTAGCCAAAAGCGGCAAAAAACACCAGGGCAGTTTCCAGGATGGTCGTGCGGTTGTTCATAAGAGCGAGTATACCGCTCGGTATATTACTCGTCAAGGGCTAATCCGCGCGCGTGATAAGATTGTGATGTTGGACACCTCTTCTGAGCGGCAGCAGGTTTGGTTTTCAACTTACGCTTTGGATAAGTACACAAGTTGGCGGTAAAGATGCGGACAAAACAGGTTGTAGTGGTACCCTGGCAGCCGGAATGGCCGGCGCGCTTTGAGGAAATCCGCGGGGCACTGCTCCCCGCGCTGGAAGGCTTGATTTGCGCTTGCGAACACGTTGGCAGC
>JAAZPN010000228.1 GCA_012797215.1 Chloroflexota bacterium
TCACTGCCCGGTGTGGGAATGACCTCGCTGGCAATTTTGCTGAGCCATTCAAAGCGTTCACGGCTCATGCCTTCCGGCAGAATCGCGATAGATTCACAGCCCAGCAAATACGAGTCATAGGCGCCGCCGCGGCAGTAATTGCCTGTGGACGGCCAGACTGCTTTTTGGCGGGTGGGGTCGAACTGACCGGTTACCAGGCGGGGAACCAGGCAGCCGAACGCTGCGCCAACCTTGTGGCAGCCAGTTGGGAACCATTTGCCAACCAACGCAACCACCCGCGCGGGTACGCCAGTAAGTTCAGGAGGAAACTCAACATAGTTCACACCGCCAAAAAGGCCGCCGCGCGCGAGCGGTTCGTTATGCCAGGTAATCCGGAACAAGTTTAGTGGGTCCAGGTCCCACAGGCCAACTGTCTTGAGTTGTTCACGAATCTGCGCTGGAATGAGCGCGGGGTTCTTTTGCTGGGCAAGCGTGGGAATATAGAACTTTTTCTCACGCACGCGTTGGGCTGTACGCTGCAGGTTTTCAGGATTCAAAGTCAGGTCGATCTTGGTCATGGTTCGCTCCAGGTTCAGGAAAGTATGGTTTTGTTGTCGGTTTCGGCTGGCAGATCCAGGCGCACGGGATTAAAAGGTTCGCTTGGGCCTTCCGCAACGATGTAAAGTGGGCGGTTTTTGGCTTCATCGTAAATTCTGCCAAGGTACTCGCCAATAACCCCTAAAAACACAAGAATTAATGCGCTAAGGAGCATCATCAGGATGGCAATAGTCGCCAAACCATGAAACTGCACCTTTGCGGCGAGATTCAGCACAATGACGATTGGGATGGCAAGCACGCCCAACGCACCCAGAAACAGCCCCAAACGTGTGGCAAGCTGTAAAGGCCACATGGAGAACCCGGTTACGGCATTCATCGCCAGGCGCAGCATTTTCCTGAGCGGATATTTCGTCACGCCAGCATGGCGCGCTTTGCGCTTGTATTCCACGCCAATTTGCCTGAAGCCCGTCCAGGCGCTCATGCCGCGCAAAAAACGATTGTGCTCGCGCATTGCCACCATGATATTGACAACCTTGCGGTCCATCAGGCGGAAATCGCCGGTATCCAACGGTATCTTAGTATCCGTGATGCGGTCAATCATGCGGTAGAAAAGGGCAGCGGTTTGGGTTTTAAACTTGGTTTCGCCTTCCCTTTCGGTGCGCACCGCGTAAACCACCTCGTATCCTTCGCGCCACTTGGCAATTAGTTCGCCAATGACCTCCGGAGGATCCTGCAGATCGGAATCGATAATGATGACCGCGTCTCCGCGGCTGTAATCCAGGCCAGCGCTCACCGCAATCTGATGACCGAAGTTCCGCGCGAAAATTACAGGTCTGACGCGTTCATCAGAGGCGGCCAACTTGCGGATAACTTCGGTGGAGCCGTCCCGACTGCCGTCATCGACCATGATAAGTTCCCACGCCTGCTCGGTCTTGTCCAGCTCCTCGCGAACGCGCGCGTAAAGCAGGGGAAGGTTTTCGAGTTCATTGAAGATTGGCGCGATGATTGTGAAAACGGGTTTAGTCATGAATCACCTTCATAAGAGCTTGTATGCTGGGTTCAATAATCGGCGCAGGGTGCACCGCGCTTGCCGCGGCGCGAATATCCTTTAGTCCGCTGCCTGTGCACAAGACCAACGCCGGGCTTTCCGGGTTTAACAAGCCGTCCCGAAGGTCTTTACGCAGACCGGCGAAGGCGGCTGCGGCGGCGGGTTCAACAAAGATGCCCGTTTTACCCAGGTCCGGAATTGCTTTTAGGATTTCTTCGTCTGAAACGGTCGTGTAATGTCCGCCGGTTTCGCGTGCGGCTCGCAAAGCGCGCAGTCCATCACGGGGAAGGTCTACGCTGATGCTGTCCGCCAATGTAGTGGCGCGCACCGGTGTGATCGTTTCGGTTTTCGCAAAAAACGCGTTGGCGATGGCGGCTGATTTTTCTGATTGGACTCCAATAAGTTCCGGCAGCGTTTCAATCCAGCCAAGTGCAAGCAGATCCTTGAAGCCTTTGTGTATACCTGAAATGATGTTTCCATCCCCAACCGGTATGTATATCTTCAGAGGTTCAGAAGCGGCAGGAAGCAGGCGCAGCACCTGTTCCCAAATTTCAAAGGCGGCTGTTTTCTTGCCTTCAGCAGTGAAAGGGTTGTGCCCGGTATTGCGGTTGTACCAACCAAAGGTCTCAGAAGCTGCCAGACTCAAGTCAAAGGCCTGGTCATAATTGCCGTCCACCAGGATGACCTGCGCGCCGAAGGTGAGCAGTTGGGCCACTTTGGCTGGCGGCGCCGTGCGCGGCGCGAAAATTACCGCGCGTAAGCCTACGCTGGCAGCCATGCAGGCTGTCGCGGCGCCAGCGTTGCCTGTGGAGGCAGCTACTACAATTTCCTGGTTGGTCATTTTCATGCGTGCTGTGACAACAGCGCTCGCGCGGTCTTTAAATGACGCGCTGGGATTGCGGCTTTCATCTTTAATATACAGCTGGCGCAGTTTCAGGTCCTGCCGCAATGTATCTGGCTGATAGACCGGCGTGCAGCCTACCTGCCGCAGCGGTGTATTCCAGCTGCCAGGATCTTCAACTGGTAAAAGCGGAAGGTAGCGCCAGATGGACGTCTCCCGATTTTCAAGGATGGTGGCAAGGTTGGGTCTCGCGTCGGCGTGTTCGAAGTCGAGGTGGACGGTCAGATTTCCGCCGTCGCGCGGGCAAACATATTGGGTCTCGGACTCAGAGTACTCAGCCCCGCAAACAGAACAGGTATAATGCGCAATTCTCATAGGATACCTTCGGTTCTTTTTTTGCTACTTGCGCTCCAATTAATGAGGCAGGCCTCAAGGCAATATCCAGGTACCGGTTTTGCCGTCTAAGGCGTCTTTGATGTGTTCAGGATCCGTAATCAAGGCGGTTTTACCGCCGCAATCCATATACTTGAGAATGGCTTCGATTTTTGGCAGCATGCTGCCCTTGGCGAAATGACCTTCCTTGAGGTACTGACGCGCCTCTGCCACTGTTATTCGGTCCAACCATTTCTGATCTGGTTTATTGAAGTTAATCGCTACTTTTTCTACGGCGGTGCTTATCAGGAACAAATCTGCCTGAATCATGCAGGCCAGGATGGCTGAACCGAAATCTTTATCAATCACGGCTTCCACGCCAACCAAGTTGCCCTCAGGCGTTCGCATGACCGGGATTCCACCTCCGCCGACCGCAACGACCACAAAGCCCTGGTCAATCAGGCTGCGTATCGCGTCCGCTTCCACAATTGTCTGGGGAATAGGAGAGGGTACAACGCGGCGCCAACCCCGACCCGCGTCTTCCACCATCGTCCAACCATCTTTTTCTATCTTTACTTTCGCCTGGGATTCATCCAGGAAGGAACCTATCGGTTTAGTTGGGTGTGTGAAGGCTGGGTCCTCGCTGTCCACGATTGTCTGTGTGACGACGGTCGCGGCGCTTTTTTGAATTCCGCGCTTATGAAACTCATTATGCAACGCTTGCTGGAACATGTAACCAATCGCGCCCTGCGTATCCGCGCCGCAATAATCCAGCGGAATTTCGTGCAATTCGTGCGCGGCGATTTCCGAACGGCGCAAGATAAAGCCAACCTGCGGTCCGTTGCCGTGCGTGACAACGACATCCCAACCTTCTTCAATCATGGTCGTGATGTGCACCATGGTATCCGCGGCGGCTTGATATTGATCCTGGACAGTCTGATGGTTTTTATCTTTAATCAGGGCGTTTCCACCAACTGCGACAACTGCCAAACCTTTTTTTTCCATATGGTTCCTTTGAATATTATGAATTTTTGTCAGCCCAGGATCATCTTCCTGGATGCTGCATTGTGTTTTTCAATGTGATGCGGCAGGTCAAGGCTAACTAGCTCACCTGCTTTCACGACTGGTCGACCAGCCACTACCGTCCAGTCGGCTTTGACAGGCGCGCAAAAAACTACGGCAGCGAGAGGGTCCTGCCAGGCGCCGGTGTATTCCAGACGATTCAGGTTTACAGCAAAAAAGTCCGCGCACTTGCCAATTGCCAGTGAGCCGATATCCTCTCGACCCAACACTGCGGCGCCGCCGCGCGTAGCAATGGAAAGCGCCTGTCGGGCGGTCATCA
>JAAZPN010000229.1 GCA_012797215.1 Chloroflexota bacterium
GGTGAAGAAGGCATCCTCGGCGGTGTTCTGGGACTGCGGCTGCAGCACCATGGCCTCTTGTGGAACACCCAGACCCACCAGCATAGCCTGCATCTCCTCCGCGGGTGTGGTACCGCGCGCCTGGCTGAAGCCCATATTCCCGCCAGAAAGGATGATTAACGGCGCGACGCCAGCTTTATACAGCTGCGCCGCGTAGAGCACCCGATCCCCAGCGGAATTGATTTCCACCATCTGACGGGGGGTATCCGCCGCTTCAGTGCCGCCGCCCAAGAGCACGATGGCATCCGCTTTTATTTCCGCTGTAGGCGGCATGTACCGCCACTCCAACGAGCGCGTGAGGAACGCGGAGAAATATGCGTTGCCTGCCACGCTCACCATAATAAGGCTGAGAAGCACTAACCAAATCGCGGTTTTCGGCTTTTTCTTAATCAGGAACAGCGTCAGGAACAACAAAATAGCCGTCAGACCGGCAGGTAAAATGAATTGTGGCAGTACTTTTGAAAGATAAGCAATCATATCCAACTCCTTTATAAGGCTTTCCATGATTCTGTTGCAAGAAACACGCCCGTTTTATGCAGCCTTAAAACAAAAAGCGCGGAGCTTCTCTCCACGCTTTTCGCAGCCAGGATATGCGGGGATTTACACCGGGAAAATGCGATCAAAGACTTCCGGGCAGTGCTTTTCCACCATTTCCGAGGACAGGCTGCCAGTGCGGCAGATTTCTGCGTAAAGGTCGGCGCTTTGCCGGCGCGCGCGCTGCTGCGTCTGGGAGTCTACCGCCCAAAGCCCATACTTCGCGCTCCAGCCCTGCTCCCAGGCAAAATGGTCAACCAGGCTCCAATGCAAATAACCGCGCACCGGGGCGTTAAAATTCACCATGTGCCACAAGGCATGCACATGCTCCACCAGGTATCTGCGGCGGAACTCATCGCGGGAATCGTTGCAACCGTTGGCTGTGATATACAGCGGCAGCTCAAATTTCCAGCCCCATTTTATCGCCTCGCGCAAGCCGTCCGGATCATTGGCAATTTCGCCGCCTTCCAAAAGCGCTTCAGAACTTGGCTGCTTGGCCTGCGCCTGCTTTTCCTTCAATTTGGGCGCGGAAGGGCGTTGAGTTTCCCGCGAGAAATAGTCAATGCCAAGAAAATCCAGCGCTCCCTTTAGTTGGGGAAGGTTCTCGCGGAGGCTTCCAAGCTCCAGTTTGCCGGTCCGGAAAGCCGCCGCAAAAGCGTCGCGCGGCAGGTCAAGGCGTTTATGTTTTCCTTGGGGGGGCTCCCCCGACCAAGCCTGCGTGAACCCAACCTGCCCCTCCGATTGGACGGCGCGCACAACTTCACGCGCCGCCGCGTGGGCTTTGGCCATGTTGCGCAGCGCCCTGCCCGCCGCTAGCTCATCGCGTTTACCAGGCGGGTAAGTACCCGCGCGGTAAGCTGCCCAGACGTAAGCTTCTGGCGCAGCAAAGCTAATCCACAGCGCGCAGTACGCTTTTAACGCTTCCACTACCCTGCGCGCGTAAACTGTAAAGTCATTGACCGACTGCTCGTTTTCCCATCCGCCTGCCTCCGCGAACCAGAGCGGGTTGGTGACGTGGTGCAAACACAAAATCGGAGTGATTCCGCGCTGTTTCAAACCAATCAGCATGTCCCGGTAACGGTCCAGCGCGGGTTCGTCCCAGCGGTCGTGTTCTGGCTGCACGCGCGCCCATTCAATGGAAAATCGCAGCGCTTTTTGGTCGGTCTCCTGCGCGCGGTCAAAATCCTCGCGCCAGCGCCCCGACCAC
>JAAZPN010000230.1 GCA_012797215.1 Chloroflexota bacterium
AGGCTCATCTAATCCTCCATCAACAGGAAATCTCCGCCGTTAAAAAGCCCATTCGAGATGGCTCGCAGAGTCGGGGAGTTCTCCGGCAGCAGCTCGCGCCAGTCGAAATCTTTCAGGCGCACGTAGCCCGCCCAGACCTGGTCTTCCTCAAGGAAAGCGTCGAAAGGCAGGGAGGAGCGGTAAAGCTGATAGTACAAAAAGCGGCGGGCGTTTTCGCGGTAGCGTTCCGGGGCGCGGACCTCCGGGGCCAGTAGCAGCATCTCGAGTTCGCGCAGATATTCTGGCCGGCTACGCGGGAAATTCACGGTGTCCGCCTGGCTGTAACGCGAACGCCCGGCGGCCAGCACCAGCGCGCCCAGGATGGACGCTTCCAATCCGATGGTCGAATTGTAAATCATGACGAACTTCGCCATGCGAATCAAATCATAGGAGCTGATGTAGGTCTCCGGGCGGATGAAGCGGACGTTCGCGAGCTGCTCCACCTGCCGTTTTTCAGCCCATTCGGCCACGGATTCCTCGCTGGCTTTGCCCTTGCGGGCTTCGTCTGGGTGCGCGCGGATGACAAACAGCGTATCCAGGTGCGCCCGCGCGGTCTCCAGCACGTCGTCCAGCCAGGTAAACATGTCCTCAAATAGCACGTTGGCGTGGGGCTGGCTGGTATCAAAAATTACATTGGTAAAAACAGGCACTACTTGCTTGAAATGAGCCGCAAGCGCAAGAAACTCGGGGTCGAGGGCGCTCATTTCCGGCCAAAAGCGCACGCCCGCCATGATGAAGTTGCCCTTAAAGCGGTTTTGCAGGTAAGCGTCCAGCCTGTTGTTTTGCGCGTCGTCCAGTTCAAATCCCTGGGGAATTACAAGCGGGTAGGCAGTGGCGTCCCCCTCAGTAAAAAAGGCGCTCATGGGGCGCAAACCTACTTCATGCGAATAAACTGGCAAGCCTTTCTGACGGGCGACCCAACGCGCGGAAGCTTCCGGGTACTGCATCCCATTAAATACAACCACAGCAGCAGGCTTCACCTCATCCAGCAGTTTGCCGAAACGCGCGCCAATAGACCAGGCAGAGCGGATGTATTCGCGCAAAATGCGCAGGGTGGTGGGGTCTTCCTGCAAGTGGTGTCGGCGCAGAATCCAGCGCGCGCTTGGCAAAACCAGTTCGCCCAGGGGCATGCTCTTGTAAACAAAAGCGCTCAGCTCTGCCAAATCCAATTCCGCGATGGCCGCGTCCAATTCAGGTTCGGGCTCAAAAACAAACGGCCGCGTGTCGGATTGGTGATAAAGCGCGCGGGATTGACGCAGACAAGCCGCGCAGGGCGGCTCTTTGGGCGGCTCGCCGCGGTCGGTGCCCAGAACGCATTGGGTCATGCCGCGCTGGCAGACAAAATTAACGACCGGAACGCCTTGCATCCGCAAAGACCAGGAGGCAAGCAATCCAAAGGCGGCGTTCAGGCTCATGCCCGAGAGGCGCGTACTGGCATTGAAAAAGAGCACCGGCGCGCGTCTGGCCTCAGGAGCCTGCCTCGCGACAAGTTCGGCCATGCGCCGGGTGCGCTGGTCGCTGCGCAGGTGCGCCTGGGATACTGCCAGGCGCCGGCGCGCGCGTTTGACAAAGTTTTTAGCTGCCATACTTACTGACTGAAGCGTCTCAGTTTGCTCAGGGATGATTTTTCGCTTTCGTAGACCTGCTTGACGCCATCTCCAAGCGCTTGTTCAGTGACGCGGATGTACTTTACCAGGCGTTCAATGCCCTGCGGCTCGACCGAAGCTGACTGGTCGCTGCCCCACATGGCGCGGTCAAGCGTGATGTGGCGTTCCACCAGGCAGGCGCCCAGGGCTACCGCCACGGCGGATGGCACCAGGCCTACCTCGTGCCCGGAATAACCAATCGGGCAGTTAAACATCTCGCGCAGGGTTTGGATCATGCGCAGATTGAGTTCATCCGGAGGGCAGGGGTAGCTGCTGGTGGTGTGGCACAGGATCAGGTTATCCTCGCCGACCAGCGCAACCGATTCTTTGATCTCTTCCAGGGTGGACATGCCGGTAGAGAGAATTAAGGGGCGCCCGGTGGCGCGGTACGCGCGCAGGAGGGCATGATCGGTCAACAGCGCGGAAGGGATCTTGTGCGCGGGTGGGTTGAACTGCTCCATGAACTCCACGGAAGGGATATCCCAGGAGGAAGCCAACCAGTCAATTCCAAGCTCTTTGCAGTAGCGGTCGATTTCCTGGTAATCCTCCTGCCCGAATTCCACCTTATAGCGGTAGTCCAGGTAGCTGATGTAACCCCAGGGGGTATCGCGCATCTGGCTGCGCTGATGTTCCGGCACGCACAGTTCGGGGGTGCGCTTTTGGAATTTCACCGCGTCCACGCCGGCCTGATGCGCCGCAAAAATCATTTGCTTGGCAAATTCCAGGCTGCCGTTGTGGTTAATTCCAATTTCCGCAATGATAAATGCCGGGTGTCCGTCCCCGACTTTACGGTTTCCAATTGTCACTTCGCGGTTCATAGGGTCTCCAGGGTATGAGAATGTGAGTCAGCCAGCAGGCGTTCGCAAAGTTCGCGCACAGCGCCGCGCCCGCCTTTGTGTTTTAGGGTCAAGTCCGCCCGGCGCAGCACTTCGGGGTGCGCGTCGGCAGGGGCGGCAAAGAAGCCAACCAGGGGCAAAACAGCCAGGTCGGGCAGGTCGTTGCCAATGTAAAGTATTTCCGCGGGGTTCCAGCCGCGTTCAGCAATCAGGTCTTTTAGCGCCTGGTCTTTTTGCTGAACGCCCTGAAAAACTTCCAGTTTCAGCTTTCGGCAGCGGGCGCTGACCACCGGGTTTTCCTCGCGGGAAAGCACCGCCGCCTGAATATCTGTTTTTTCGCGCAGCAAGCTCAACCCAAAGCCATCCGAGCGGCTGCAGCGCACCGATTCGCGCCCGTCCTGGTCTGTAAACACCAGGTCGTCGCTCAACACCCCGTCAAAGTCCATCAAAAGCAGGCGCACCCGATCCGGGAAGGCGCGCCGGCAAACCAGCGGGTCCACCGCCTGGATTTGCGGGTCCTGCAAAAGGCGTTCATAGCGCTCCCAATCGGCGGGGGTGTCAATATCGATGGTGTAGCGTGGGTCAATCATCAGCGGCCAAATTTCGTCGCCGGTGAGCGAGGCTTTTTCCAGGATTGTGCTGGCGCGGATGGCGTCTATGTGCCCGGTCTGCCAGTAGGTTTTTGGCAGGCTCTGGCGCGGGGCGTTATAGGGCTCGGCAAGTCCTTCCACCGGCAGCAGAGGCAGCATGCGCCCACTTTCAGCGTCGACCTGCCACATTTTGAAGGGGTTCTGCCCGGAGGGCACTACTCCACGCACGCAGTCCGCCGAGGGGTGGGCAAGCAGCAGGCGCAGCGCGTCATCCACGCAGTTCAAGGGTCGCACAGGCGAAGTCGGGCGCAACTGCACAATGACATCCGGGTGGTAGTTTTCGCGCGAGGCCAGCCAGTCCAGGGCATGCCGGAACACGGGATAATCAGTGGTGTCATCCTGCGCCAGTTCAGCAGGGCGCAGGAAAGGCGTTTCAGCGCCCCACTCCCGCGCGACCGCCGCGATTTCTTCATCGTCGGTGGAAACAATCACGCGGGTTACGGATTCGGCGCGCAGCGCGGCGGCTATGCTCCAGGCAATCAGAGGCGCGCCCGCGAAATCGCGAATGTTTTTGCGCGGAATACCCTTGGACCCACCGCGGGCAGGGATGAGAGCCAGCACTTCGGGTTGGCTTACCATGCCGTCCAACCTCCGTCGACCACCAGGTTGCTGCCGGTCATATAAGAAGACGCGTCAGACGCCAGAAAGAGCATTGCCGCGCTCATCTCATCCAGGTTCGCCATGCGTCCCAGGATGGTTTTGGCGGAGTAGGATTTGGTAAAGTGTTCATCATGCCCGTTGTAAACACCGCCCGGCGTGAGGGCGTTGACGCGGATGTTTTTGCCCGCGTAATACGCCGCCAGGTAGCGCGTGAATCCCAGCACGCCGGCTTTGGTGACAGAGTAGTAAACCGGCTTGAAAGAGCGGCTGCCATCCGGCCGCTCGTAAATGCGCTGGTCCGGTCCGTTCAAACCGTAGGTTGAGCAAATGTTCACGATAACGCCGGCGCCTTGCGCCAGCATCGGTTCCACCGCGGCCTGGGAAGCCAGGAACATGCCAGTCAGGTTCACGTCCAGCGCTTTGCGCCAATTTTCGAGCGAATAGCTTTCGAAGGCGTTGGCAGCCTGCTGGCCCTGGTGCTGCGGGTCAAATTTGGGGTCCATCGCCGCGCTGTTAATCAGCGCATCCACTCTGCCAAAACGACCCAGCGTGTGGGCGACCATCGCCCGCGTGGAAAGCGGGTCAATCACATCCACAGCCACGGCTTCCGCGGTCAAACCCTGGGCCCGGATGAATTCAGCTTGCGCCTGCGCCAGGTCTTCAGCCAGGTCTGCCAGCATCACGCTCGCGCCGGCTTGCGCCAGCGCCAGGGAAAATTGCTTGCCCAGGAGGCCTCCCGCGCC